>CAZKEV010000001.1:0-83235 GCA_964551875.1 uncultured Methanomicrobiales archaeon
GGTGCTCCACCCCGGCCTCCATGTCCATGATGAGGAGATCGGCCGTGCCCGAGAGGTGGTCCACGAGCCTCCGGGCGAGGGCGTTCGCCGGGCAGAAGCAGCCCCCGCCACCCGTGCGGATGGACCCCAGGACCAGGAGGTGCACTCCGTCCTTACAGCTGATGCCGAATCTTTCAGAGATGTCATCCACTTTCGGGTTGATCCTGAAGACCAGCCCGCCGCCCTCCGGCGGGGCGCCGGTCCTCTCAAGGATGAGGTCCTCCATCTCGACGAGCGGGGTGATGGCTGCCGCCTTCCCTGGGCTGCAGGAGAGGGAGGATGCCAGATTCGGGGAGGGGTCCATATCGAGAGCGATGACCCGGTAGCCCCGGGAACCAAAAGTCCGGGCGAGGCCTGCTGCGATGGTGGTCTTCCCGACCCCTCCCTTCCCGGTGACGGCGATCTTGGCCATGTGTCTTATCCCATACCATGATGAGCCTCGGATATAAATTCAAGGTATCCACGGGCCTGCCGGCCAGGGGCATGATTGGCCTCCGGCGGCAGTCCCGTATCCGGGAGTCGGGATGGGGGAGATGATCATCCTCCCTGGCGGGAGGAGGAGACCGCTCGAGGTGGGGAAGACGATCCTCTCTCATCTCCAGCAGACAGGAGCCTCGGTGACCGCCCACTGCGGGGGCCGGGGGGAGTGCCGTGCCTGTGCCATCCATATCGACAGGCCGGATCTCCTCTCCCAGAAGACCGGAGTGGAGGAGTCGGTGCTGGGCGATCCCCTGATGCGCCTTGCCTGCCAGGCAACCGTCGTGAGCGTAGACGGGATTCTCAGAGTGGAACTCCCCCAGTACCCGGGATACTCCATCGTTGAACGGGGCCTGCGCCCGGTTGTTCCGCTCTCTCCCCTTGTGGAGCTGGCAGGGAAGGAAGGTTCCTTCAAGGTTGCCTGGGGCGGCAGGGTCCTCGGCCCCTATGAAGGGGAGATCTTCGGTGTCGCTCTCGACATAGGGACTACCACCCTGGCCATGCGCTGGCTGGACCTTGAGGACAGGCAGAACCCCGACCGGTTCTCGGCATCGGTCCTGAACCCCCAGATCCGGTTCGGGGACAATGTCATCGACCGTATCCGGTATGCCATGAGGGTTCCCGGGGGAGCACGTCATCTCCAGAATGCGGTTATCGGTGCAGTCAACAACCTCCTCTCGTGCGGTGCGGTCCGCCCGGACCATATCTACGAGATGACGGTTGCGGGGAACAGCGTGATGCGGGACCTCTTTCTCGGCCGGCCGGTGGAGGGGCTGGGGGCGTTCCCCTTTGAACCGGTCTCTATGGGTGCGGTGGACACCGGAGCTTCCGAGCTTGGCATCGCCATCAACCCGGGGGGGAATGTCTACGCCCTCCCCCTCATCGGCCATTTCGTGGGGGCCGACACTCTGGCCATGATCCTTGCGACAGAGATGCATACGAGGGAGGAGGTGACTATGGCCATCGACATCGGGACGAATACCGAGATCGCCGTCGGGAACCGTGAGGGCATCATGGTCACGTCGTGCGCCTCGGGCCCGGCCTTTGAGGGTTCCGGGATAGCCTGCGGTACCGGTTCGGTTGAGGGGGCGATCCAGCGACTGGTCATAGAATCCGATGGCCGGGTTGCGTTTGAGACCATCGGGAACGGCGCTCCTGTCGGGATATGCGGGTCAGGGCTCATTGACACCCTCGCAGAGCTCCTGGAGCACGGGATCATCGACTGGACCGGGAAGTTCAGGGGCGGGCATGAGCGCTTCTCCCTTGCAGCAGGGAAGAGGGGTGTGTACCTCGACGGGAGCGATCTCGACAACCTGAAGCTCGCCAAGGCGGCGGTGGCGGCGGGTGCCGCGGTCCTCCTTGAGAGGGCGGGGATCGAGGCAGGGGAACTCTCCCGCCTCTTCCTCGCGGGAGCCTTCGGGACCTACATAGACGTGGCCAATGCGAGGCGGATCGGGATGCTCCCCGGGATTCCTCCCGAAAGGGTTGAGAAGGTGGGGAACGCGTCCATCGAGGGGGCGGCCCTGGCACTTCTCTCGCGCGAATGTAGGGAGCGGGGCGAGGAGCTGGCTGGTAAGATCTCCCACGTGAGCCTCGAGCGGGACCCGGCCTTCCAGGACAGGTTCGTGGAGGAGCTCTGCTTCCCGAAGTATCGGAAAAATGAGCGTTCTGCTGCGGGATAGATCGGTAGAAACCCAGTAGGCTACCTGCATGAGGGATTCATTTCAGAATTTGTCTTTTGTTGGGCTCTCGGGGGACTCCCGCCCCCGCCGCGGGCACCCCCCGTTGTGTACCGGAGCATGTGCAGGCGGTTTCCGGGCAGGATCATCTGCCTTGTGAAAGGGACTATCCTCACGAGGGGGACGCCGCAGCGGCGGGGGCGAGCGAAACGATGCCCCCAGGAGCGTCCAACCCGGCATCCGTATCAGTTGGTTACCAATACAAGGGGTTCACTTTTAGAATTCGCCTTCTATCGGGCCCTTGGGGGATTTCCCCCTGCTGCTCTGCCATCTTACCACCGCGATAGGCCCCTCCGTTTCCTTTCATCCTGCAATCCTCAAAGGACCATGAAGACTCCAAGCCCGCTCATGTGCCCTGCCCTGCCGTATCGCCGCCTTTTGATCGAAGATTACCTGCCTGGATTCTCAGTCCTTGTTTGCTCTGGCCCTCACCCTCCCACCCCCTATCCTCTCCACCTTCCCCTCATGGATGAGCTCCTCCAGGTAGAGATCCACGGAGGGCCCTGCGGTGCATCCACTCACCTCGCTCTCCCACCGTGCCTGGGGCGAGACGACCCTCGCCTTCAGGTACTCAACAGTCATCTCCCCTTGATCGGCAAGGGTGCGGAGGATGAGATCCTTCGTGGTGGGGAGTCCGCAGGCAGAGAATACCGCGTCCTTCAGGAGATCCCCCGCCTCCTGCATGATAGGGTAGAGGGGGTCCATCTCTGCCAGGCAACAGTGATCGGCTCCCTCGTTGTGATGCTCTTCGTAGCACCGCCGGAGGATAAAATCCCGGTCGCAGGGGAGGCCTTCGAGCTTCTTTGCCGTGGATGAAGCGGTGCCGCAGGGGGTATCACGCAAAACGGTGATCGCCGTGATGCGGTGGGAGGCCGGATCAACCGTTGCCCGGAACTCCGGCCTGCCGAACCTCCCGGCAAATGCATGAACCAGGTCATTCCTGCTCCCTGCAAGGATGCAGAACGGCTCCGGGAACTCGACGTGGATCCCGGCATCGCCAAGGTCTTCCTCGATGGATCTCCTTGCATCGGGGGCCATACCCCGGTCATCGATGGCGAAGATGACTGCCCTGGCCCCCCAGCGTTTTGCCACTCCCGGTACGAGCGCCCCCAGGGATCCCTGGACTCCCAGGACGAGGAGGAGGTCGCATCGGGTCTCCGGCAGATCTGTGGGAAGGAACTCGTCAGGGCTCTCCCAGATGTCCCCCGATCGGCCTCCCCCGGGGATCGTCTCCGGCGTGAGCTCGTACACGGCCACGATCCTGTCGCCAAACCCGGAGAGGGAGATGTGGTTGATCATCTGCTCGCCGAAGGGGCCGGCGTAGAGGATCCCGATCTTCATGTACCCGCCCCGACGAAGGCAAGGCACTTCTTCAGCCCGTCGATGGCATCCCGGCCATAGGCGTCTGCCCCGATCTCCCGGGCGAACTCCTCGGTAACGGCGTGGCCCCCCACGATGACCTTTACATCCTGCCGGAGCCCACGGCGTTTTAGTTCCTCCAGGACCTCCCCCATGGCGGGAAGGGTGGAGGAGAGGAGGGCCGAGAGGGAGAGGATATCCGGCCGGTGGCGGGCGACGCTCTCGGCGAAGAGGCCGCTGTCCACGTCCACGCCGAGGTCGATGCAGGAGAAGCCATTCGATTCGAGCGTCACTGCAAAGATCATCTTCCCGATGTCATGGACATCTCCCTTCACGGTTCCCAGGATGACGAGCCCCCTTCCCCTCTCCCCCTTCGGGAAATGGGGCCTCAGGATCTGCAGTGCCCGCTTCATGTTACGGCCCGAGACAATGAGATCGGAAGTGAAGTAGCGTGTCTCGCCCTTCCCCTCGAATCCCTTTCCTATCTCGTCGAGGCCTGCAGAGAGCTCTGCGAAGATCTCGTGGGGGGTGATCCCTTCTTCGATCCTTCTTTCGCAGAACCCCTTCACCCGCTCGCCCTTGAAATCGAGGAGGATGGAAAGGATCTTCTTCGGACCTGCAGTCTCCATACCGGATCTGTTCCCCCTACCGGGCAGACCATCCGGGGGTGTGGTCCTGCCCGTACCACTTCGCCTTCACATATCCCGGTATGGCCGACGAGTCCCTCGGCCCCACGATGACATCCCACCCGGTCGCGTCCTCGATGTCACCCTTCAGGCGCGCCGCAAGCCCGGGGATGATCAGCGTGCGGTGGGAGACCTTGTCCGCTATTCCCGAGGATCCCACCACCTCGGCGACCTTCGCGCCCGTGAACTTCCTCCCGGCGACCGCCGAGTCCACGCTCATTCCCTCGGTGTCCACCACGAGGAGGTGGCAGTCGAGTTTCTCGATGTCAGAGAGGACGGTATAGTAGGTGAGGGCGAAGTTGGAGGTGATGAAGACGGGCGCCTCCTTCGGATCCGGCTCCCCGAAGGTCCGTAAGCCCGGGTCAACGCTCACGGGTTTCCTCGGGTCATTGTAGATGTTGTTCCTGAGCACAACGAGAGGAAGGGTGGACCACTTCGAGGCCGAGGAGACCATGAGGAGATCGACGTAGCGCACCACCATCATCGCGGCCAGGCATGCCTCCTTCCACCTGACCACGTCCTTGCCGCCCTCTGCATAGTGCTTCTCCCAGAGGGTGGCAGGGGCGCCCGCGAGGGGATAGCCAAGGAGGTCATCCTCCTCCCGGATAGCCGCGATCCGTATCTGGGTGAGGGCAGAGACCGTCTCGCGGAGGTCTCCCCGGAACCCGCAGCCCGGGTCGAGAACAAGGTCATCGACGCCCATGACCCTGAGGGTCTTTACGATGGACCGCAGGGTGCGGATCTCGTGGGCATAGACACCGAGGGGGCAGCGGTAGCGGAGGGCGAGCTCCCCCATCTGCTTCCAGTTCTCCCGGGTCGCTGCATAGAGGAGCGGCCTCCGGGCATGGACGACCCTGACCCCCGCCTCGATGACCGCGGGGTTGTGGGACCAGAGGATGAGGGGGAGCTGGGTCGACTTCGCCACGATCTCCACGAGCCGCGCGTACCTGTCGGGGTGTTCGTTCGCCGACCGGATGGCGATGGCATCAAGGGTGAGGATCTTCCCGATGTACTTGTAGTGGAAGTAGTTTGTCTCCTGCACCCGCTTTGTCACGGTCTCGTCGGTCATGCTGTCGTCGACAACGACCGCGATGGCAGGCGGGTTCGTGTACCGGAGCTCGTGGCGCATGAGGACGAGGGCACCGCCGATGGTAACCTTATGGTCGCCGCTCCCGATCACCACCTCCCGGACGGGTGGGGCAAAGATCTCCCTGAGCCGTACCAGGTTCTCCCGGTACTTCTCCTCGAGGAGGGGGGGGCATTCCTCGAGGGTGTTGTTCCGCTCGCAGAGCTGTACCGCGAATCCCATGCAGGTCTTCGGCTCGCAGACCCCGCAGTTCGTCTTGGGGAGGAGGGGGTAGACCTTCATCGGGCCGATCTGCTTCATTTCGCCCTCACTTCCCCACCCCGATGAGCTCCCTGAACGTCGGCGGGGCCGATCCTCCCGAGAGCCATCCCACGATGTCCTTCACCGTCCGTGCCGCGCCCGGGTGGAGCATGATGAAGAGATCGACCCCGGCGAGGAGGTAGGCGAGGCTGCCGGTCAGCTCCCACATGGGCCCCCGGAGCTCCCTGGGGCCGAGGGTGGCATCGGACTTCCAGGCCTCCCTCGCTCCCCAGGAGTTCGCGGTTCCCGCTGCCTGGGGGAACTGGAGCTCCTTGTCGCCCATGAGAGCGGCATGGCGTATCCGTTCAATGACCGTGTAGGCATATTCGAGCCCGTACCCCAGGGCAGCCGAGGTCGGGTCCATGATGATCTGGGCCGGGGTGATATATCCTGTAAGGTTCCGGTTCAGCTCCTTGGCCTGGTTGATATCGATGGGGGACCAGGCGAGGACCACCTGCCCGTGTCGCTTGGCCGCCTCTGCAACGGGCTTCCACATGTCAAGGGTTGCCGAGGAGAGGAGCACCCGCTCGCCCTCGCAGACCTCAGCAACCTTCGGGAGCACCTGGGCGTCCTTCTGGGGGTTCCCCGACCCCCCGATGATGATCGGGACATCGACCGCCTGGAGGAGGTCTTCCACGAGCCGAGCCGCATCCTGCACGGGGGTGTCTTTGATGTAGGGGTCGGTACTCGTCAGGTCGAGGTCAACAAGGTCGGCCCCGAACTTGTTCACCCAGAGGCGGGCCCATTCGCACGGGTCCTGGAGTGCATCGCCGAAAAAGGCCCTGACAGGTGCGGGCAGGGGGGGCGCAGTGTCGAAGATCGACCCCGCGATGACAGGCGGGTGGAGGGGGATCTCCTGGAAGGTGTGAAAGGCAGGGGCTCTCTCCCCGCCGATGATGACCGGATGCTTCCGGGTTCCCCCGTCAGCCCGCCCTGCCCCAAGGGTCACCTCCACAATAGAGCCAGGATAGGTGTGGACAGGGGGATGGTACTCGGTCTCGAGGAGGGTCTCGGGGGACACGACGGCGAGCTCCTCGGCAAGGAGGCGCGAGAGGGCCGCCCTCCCCTCGAAGGTCACGGTCAGCTCCTCGGCGGCGATCGCGATATCCTGGAGCTCGATCTCGCCCGAGGCAGAGAGCAGCTCCAGGAGGATCCTCACCAGGTCCCCGTCGTCCTCTCCCATCGCGCCCTCACTCCGGTTTCTTCCGGATGATCATCCGTTCGGCATGGATCTTCACGTTCTTCAGGGTGAGGCTGACGCTGCCGCCCGGTATGGTCACCGTGTTCTGGGAGGCTACCTGGGGCCGCGAGACCTCCGTCCCGGGATTTTCAGCCGCAGGGAGAGGTTCCGGTGCCTTCATCCGCTCGATGATGGGGTGGTGGTGCGCCCTGAGGAACCCGGCGAGGGCATCGACGGTGGTGACGTCCTTCTCGGTCGCTATCGCATCCCAGAGGCCGGCGGGGATCTGGTCCTTCATCCGCTCCTTCAGCTCCGACGGGAGCCAGACGATTCGCTTCCACCCGCCGCTCGCCGCAAGAAACCTCGGGGACCTCATGTACTCGAAGGAGAGGCCGTGGAACCCGTCGACCTGCCTCCCCCCGGCTGTCGAATCGGCGATGGCGCCGAAGGAGAGGCCCGTGGGGGTTTTACCCTTATAGTCCCGGTGGACGATGCCGAGGCCGTCGCACTCGGGCACGTAGAAGGTCGTGCACTCGAAGCAGCCGCAGGAGGTGTGGGGGTACCCGAAGGCCGAGTAGAGCTGCACCCGCTCCACGTTCCCCAGGGACTTCTCCTTCACGACGGCGTTCACTCCCGCGTACTCCCCGGTGGCCGGCTCCAGGCACTCCCCCTTTGCGATCTCGAAGATGGGCCCCTTCGGGTCGACGCGGGAGGCAGCCCTCCCGTCCATCCAGGAGATGGCGCCGCAGTTCGCGTACCGCTGGGGGGTGATGACACAGACGTGGGATGGGGCAAAGGACTGGCAGAGGGTGCACCCGAAGAAGACCCCAACGTCATCGTCGGTCATCCCCCGGGTGCGGGCATCCCGCTCCTCGAAGATCCCCCGCACCCTCCCGATCCGGCGCTGCACCTCCTCCGGATCGGTGATGAAGGTCACCTCGACAGCCTCGATGAGGGGGATGGCGCTTTTAAGGAGCCGGGCGAGGACAACGCCGACGTGCCGGAGAGTGAGCCCCTTCTTCACCGATCTCCTGTCGACCCGGAGCCAGATGGCATCCCGCTGGTTCAGGTGCATGTAGCCCTCGATCCAGTTGGAGAAGTCGTGGATCCGCCGCTCCATCACCCCGGCCATGTCGGGCTCGACCCCCTTTCCCGCAACCGCGATCTCGGTGCCGAAGGGGAGGCTCGAGCCCTCTGGCATCTGGGGGATGTCAGGCCCGATGAGGCTGATCTTCCCGTCCTCCACCTCTCCGGGCCCCTTCACCTCCAGGATCTCGTACTTCTCCTGAACGTTCGGGCCGCCCAGCTCGGCGTGCATCTGCTGCTTCCTGATCCGCTCCCCCTCGAAGACCACCCCAACCTCGACGGGAATATCCGAGAACATCCCCTCGCTGCTCATCCCTTCTCCACCTCCCGGGCGATAGCCTCGAGGTTCTTCTCCCATTCCTCCCGGGACTGGTTCGGGAACGAGAGGTCGCAGTGCGGGTGGTAGAGCCGGTCCAGGGAGATGATCTTCAGGTGGTCCCGGGCGAACGACGCAAGGCCTGCCTCGACGACCGAGGCGATGGCAAAGGGGATTCCCAGGATGAAGGCAAAGTCCGGGGGGCTCCGGTCGGGAGCCGGCCGCCATGCCGGGTCAAGGAGGCGATCGCCCGCTTCCATGGCTGACATGACGAGTACCGAAGTGAACCCCCTCTTCCCGAGTTCTGCGGATACTCCCCCGGTAGTTACGACGGGGGCACCGGTTGCCCGGGCTGTCCGCACCACCGAGTCCAGGATCCGGGATCCGCCCCCCTCCGCGGCTTCGTGACCGACGACAATGACCGGGCTCTTCGCCCTCTTCAGGAGTTTTGCGGCGACACCCGGCTTCTCTATAAGAGTAGCCCTGACAATTGACGGGGTCTCGGCCCGCAGCCAGGCTTCGCCCTTCACGGCGGGTTCCCTCCCCTCTTCGCGAGCCTGGGAAGCATGGTGGGATCGGGGATGGGCCACTCGGTCTCCTTCCAGCCCTGCGCATCGAGGATCCTCACCACCTCGTCCTTCATGGTGATGGGGATATCCGCCCCCGTCCGGACAAGGAGCGGGAGATCGCCGGGCAACCCCCCGAAGAACTTCCGGTGGAGGTCGATGTAATGGTTCAGCTTGATGGACCTCCCCCTGGCCGTGTCGTTCGGCCTCATGCAGAGCTTGGGCACGAGCACCATGGCCTCCTCCCTTGTCTCGGCAACGGTGAAGAGGTGCTCGGGGACCGGGCCCGCGTAGACCCGCTCCCCGGTCCGTGCATCCAGGACAAACCAGTCCTCCTCACGATCCTTTCTCCCGAGGAGCATCCGCCGGTACTTTGCGCCGTGGGGCCCGGCGATGACCGGGATGCCGAGCCTCCAGAACCCGGCGGCGATGGCCGCAGCCTTCTGGGACATGGCACCCCACGCGATGCCGACCGCCCCGACCCGGTGGTGGACATAGTCAGCGATCTCCTCGTAGTTCGAGTTCAGCTTCCTCTTCGCAAAGATGCTTGCGATCTTCACCGCTGCGCCGGAGATGTGGGCATTGGAGACACAGGACCCGCAGTTGACGAGGCCGCCTGCATCGAACCGGCCCGGGTAGATGTCATAGAGGCCCTCCCCGTTCTCGTTTTTGTACATCCCGATGGAGATGGCGGTGCACCCCGATGTCACGACGATGTAGCGCCGCTTCAGGAACTCCTCGGCCATCGACCCGACATCGTTCCAGCTCCCCGGGTAGTTGGAGCATCCCACGGTGGCGACCACCCCGGGGATCTCCCCCATCACGATAGGTCCGCCCACGGCCCGGATCTCGGTGTCCTGGATGGGCCCGCGCCCGGCCCTGATATGGTATTTTTCGGGGGGGCAGAGAGCGCGGTAGGATCCGGTGATGAGGTCGTGGGGAGAGAGGCCCGAGGGACAGGCATCCTCGCACCGGGCACAGCCGATACATGAGTCATAGAGCGCAGCGAGGGGCGCGAGATCCCCTGCTGAGGCAGCGGTTATGGCGGCGGTTATCTCCCTGTTATTCGGGCAGGCCCTCATACAGCTGAAGCAGCCTGTACATGCCCTGGCAGCCTCGATGAGGGAGGCCTGGTCCGGGAGATTCCTGAACTTCCTTCTCTTCGGGGAGATCTCCATGGCAAGCCGCACAGCCACCTCCCCTACTTTCTCAGGATCCAGGATGGCCGCTCCGGCCTCCCGCCCCTCCACGAGGGATCGTACGATCTCGTCCGGATCATCGCCGGTCCTGTCCGGTAGCCCCTGGAGGTTCTTCGCATTGGTCACGATGAGGGGGGCATGGGTCTTCATCGCCTCGCTGAGGACATCGGCGCGGATGCACTGCTCGTCGACCACAATGACATCGGCCATGCCGGATCGGATGAACCGGAGCTGCTGGGAGAGAGCCCCGACGATCCGCGCCCGGGCGTTATACCGGGTGAGATCGAGGGCTGTGCAGCAGATTCCGCAGACCTCGATCTTATCATCGAGGCCCATGTCATGCATGGTGTCGGCGATGGCGATGGCAGGGGGGACATTATGCCCGATGACGAGGATGACCGGTTTACCGGGATCCAGGCACCCGGGCCCGCACTCCACGAGAGATGCCTCCGGGTCTCCCTTGGGGAAGGAATAAGCAGAGATCTGGGCGATGTCGGCGCTCTCCATGGCGACGTGGTCGATCATCCCGGCATGGAGGACCTTCGACTCCAGGTCGAGAGAATCCCCTTCCTGGCCGGTGTGGCAGCAGGAGAGGAGCTGGGTGATCTCCTGCTCGCAGTACTCGACCACGTCCTCGAGATCCCCGAGGACCTTCGGCTTTATCCCGGTCACCAGCCGGGCGTGGGGGGCCTCCAGGAGGACCGACGAGCCGACATCGATGGGATGGTCACGGCCAAAGGAGCCGATGAGATCGGTGAGGAGGTGGCGCATGTGGCCGGTATGAGTGGCGGCTCCCATGGTGCAGGCGAGGAGAACGATCCGGGACTGCTGGGCGGCCATGTCGATCCCGCAGGCGCCCCGTTTCCCGCCGGAGAGGTCGCATTTTCCCATGGTGCAGAGGCAGCAGAGGTCGCAGAAGGGGAGGTAGAACGGGTGGTACTTCGAGAGGAGGGTACGGTCCCAGGACCGGAGGGTGGCGATACCGGGCATCGGGGTGGGGCCCGGTTCCTCGTCCCAGGCCTCGATGACCCTTCCTACGTTGAACTCGACGCCCTTTGCCCTCAGACGGTCCGTGATGAGCTCGTCGATGGTGACCTTGAATTTCATTCGTGGGTGACAGAGCATCAGCTCCCGCGCAGATAAAGATTCTGACCCAGAATGGCCATAAAAAGCATTCGGAAAGTATATTTGGGGATTTTCCCGCCCATCGGGGCATCAAGGGACTGGCCTTCGTCGGCCGCTTGCGTCCCTCGAATACGCACCGAACTCGCCCCCGATGAGCCGGTCACCGCGGATGACCGGTCCCTCCCGGCATACCCGGATTCCGTCGGGGTCGATGGCACAGGATCCGCAGAGCCCGACGCCGCACTTCATGTACCGGTGAAGGGAGAAGAGTCCCCTGTCTGCGATCCCCTCCTCCTGAAGGCGCCCGATCACCACCCTCATCATCGCCTCGGGACCGCAGACGCAGATGTGCTCGAAGGCGTGGAGGTCCAAGTCCTCCAAGAGAACAGTAACGGGTCCATGGCTGCCCGAGGAACCATCATCGGTCGCAATCTTCAGGTCTGTCTTATTGGAGAGGGCTTCCAGGAAAGGAAGGTCGCTCGCGGTCCCGGCCCCGAGGAGGAAGACATCGACCTTCCCTGCGATGGCGAGCGGAAGGAGCGGTGCGGAGCCGATACCCCCTGCCACCGCGAGGACCCGCCCCCGAACAGAGAACCCCTCACCATAGGGGCCACGTATACCCAGGAGATCGCCTTTCTTCAGGGAGAACATGGCGGATGTTGCATCCCCCACCTCCTGGACCGAGATGGAGTTCCCCCCCGAGAGGGCCATGGGGATCTCGTCCACCCCGGGCACCCAGACCATGACGAACTGCCCCGGCGTGAACCCGAAGGTTTCCGAGAGGAGAAACGTGCGTATCTTCGGGGTCTCTTTCACGATCCCCGTGATGGAGACGGTCCGGGGGATCCCCTCATCCATGGGCGCACCCCACGATCTCCAGGGGGTCCTTCCCGTCCGGGGTGTAGAGATCCCGGGCGATCTTCGCAAAGACCTCAGTGTCCTCCAGGACCGCGCTCCCGATCTCCACGGCACTCGCCCCGGCCATCATCATCTCCACCACATCCTCTGCCGTGGAGATACCCCCGCACCCGATGATGGGCACCCGGCATGCCTCGTAGAGCTCGTACACGCACCGGATCGCTATCGGGAAGATTGCCTTCCCCGACAGGCCGCCGAACCGGTTCCCGAGGACCGGCCGCCCCATCGGCACCGAGATGCGCATGGCTTTCACGGTGTTGATGGCAACGATGGCATCTGCACCTCCGCGCTCTGCCGCGGCGCCGATCTCGGCGATCTCGGTCACGTTCGGGGTCACCTTCACCCAGGTGGGCCTCCCGAGGGCTTTCACCGCCCGGGTGCACTCCTCGACGAGGGCGGGATCGGTCCCGAGGGCCGACCCGAACCCCTCGGCATGGGGGCAGGAGAGGTTCAGCTCAAAGCCCGCTGCGCATCCTGTGAACCAGGATGCCACCGTGGCAAACTCTTCGGGATCTCCGCCGAAGATGCTCACCACGACAGGTTCTCCCGAGAGGTGCGCAAGTTCCTCCACGAAGTGCCGGGACGGGTTCGGGAGGCCCATCGCGTTCAGCACCCCGTCTCCCAGGACCACCAGGCAGGGGCCGGGGTGGCCGTCGAGCGGCTCGGGGCCGATGGACTTGGTCACCACCCCGCCTGCGCCGGCATGGAGGATCCGCGCAAGGGAGGCGCCCGTTGTCCCGAGGATACCGGCCGCGAGCACGAGGTGATTCCTGAGTTCGACTCCCCCCACCCTGACTGGCCCGGCCGGAGACCTGATCATCCAAAGAGAGTCTGCAGTTATTTATTTATTAGGATACCCATAGTGTAGCTGGATGAGTACCCTCGCCGTTATCGGAGTTGGCAAGATCGGGGGCGAGATCGGCTTTGTCGCGGCTCTCGACGGGCTCGTGGACGACCTGATACTCTACGATGTGAACCTCCCCCTCCTCTCAGCCCAGGTCCTCGATATCGAGGACTGCGGCCTTGACATCCGCGTATCCACCGATACGGCGGCCATCCGGGAGGCAGATGTCTGCATCTATGCGGCCGGGGTCTCGCGGAACCCTGCGGTAAAGACACGGGCAGATCTCCTGGGGGTGAACCTCCCCATTGCCGAGACCTGCCTTCCGCTCCTCAAGGAGTTCACGGGGGTCTTTGTTACCGTGACAAACCCGATGGACCTGCTCAACTACTATTTCGCGCAGAAAGCGGGGATCCCGAGGGAGCGGTGTATCGGCTTCGGCGGGCAGCTTGACAGCGCCCGGTTCAGGCGCATCCTGGGCAGCTCGGGTATCTCCGGCGAGGGATACGTGCTCGGGGAGCACGGAGAGCATCAGGTCCCCCTCTTCCATCCCCTCCGGGACCCCGTGGACCTTGCGACCAGGGAGAAGATCCTCACGAGCCTCCGTGGCGCCTCGATGGAGATCATCAGGGGGAAGGGGGGCACGATCTTCGGTCCCGCCTGGCACCTGACAAGGCTCGTGAAGGCGATCCTCAACGGAGGGGACACCCCCGTCCCCTGCTCCTGCCTCCTTGACGGGGAGTACGGTCTCTCGGGGTGCTCCATAGGAGTGCCTGCCAGAATCGGGAAGGATGGCATCAGGAAGATCGAGGAGTGGCCCCTGGATCCGTGGGAAGAGGCCTATCTCCAGGAGGCTGCAGCGTTCCTCACCGATCTCTCCCGGGGGCTCGATGGGTGAGGGAGCGGCCCTGACGGTCGTCCCGGGGTTTGAGAAGAGGACCATCACCCGCACCCTTGCCGATTACTCCGGTATCCGAATCGCCATCAACCAGGTGGAGTACACGAACAGCCCCCAGGGGCCGGTCATCCACATCTTCGGGAGGGAGGGAAACGGATCGGCGGTCCACCTCGAAGTGACGGGTTTCCGCCCGTACTTCTATGCCCCCGCGGAGCAGGTCACGGCGACACCCATCCCTTCCGGGGTCGAGGTCGAGGCGGACCATGCATACCGCTCGATTCAGGGCGAGACCCTCTGCAGGCTCTATACCCGGAGGCCCACCGACGTGCGGGAGTACCGCGATCGGTACCGTCACTACGAAGCCGATATACCCTTTGCCACACGCTTTCTGATCGATAGGGGCCTTACGGGAGGCGTGGAGGCGCAGAGTCTACAGACCGACTACCGCTCCCTCCGCCCGGCCGAGGTGAACGCCCCCGCCCGCACCTGCATCATGGACATCGAGTGCGAGGATGAGCGCGGGTTCCCGGAACCGGGACGGGACAAGATCATCGCCATCACCTGCTGGGACTCCTTCCAGGACGACTACACGAGCCTCCTCCTCTCTCCAGGCGTGGAAACCCCCGCCGTCCCGCAGCAGGATGGGAAAAACGCGACGGAGATCTACCATGATGAGAAGAAGATGCTCCAGGGGCTCGCCCGGTACATCGATGAGAGGGACCCTGATATCCTATCAGGCTGGAACTTCCTCGAGTTCGACATACCCTATATCATCGCCCGGATGAATGAACTCGGGATGAAAGCCACCTCCCTCGCCAGGCTGGAGGAGCCGACAGAGCGAACCGCACTCCGGGGCCGCGCTCTCTTCGACCTCCTGGGTGCCTACAAGAAGATGCACGGGAGCCAGCGGGAGTCCTACCGGCTGGATGCCGTGGCCGAGGAAGAGGTCGGCGAGACGAAGATCCGGTTCTCGGGGACCCTCTCGTCCCTCTGGAGGGAGGACCCGGCCCGGCTCGTGGACTACAACCGGAAGGACGTGGAGCTCTGCGTGGCCATCAACCGGAAGAACCATATCATCGAGTTCTACCGGGAGATCGCCCGGTACGTCGGGTGCCCCCTGGACAGGACCCTCAACTCCTCCCAGGTGATAGACATCTATATTCTCCGGAAGGCCTTCGACCGGTTCGTCCTCCCGTCTAAAGGCTTTGCCGCCGCCGAGGAGTTCGAGGGAGCGACGGTCTTTGACCCGTCCAAGGGGGTGAAGGAGAACGTGGTCGTCCTTGACCTGAAGTCCCTGTACCCCATGGCGATGATGACCATCAATGCCTCCCCCGAGACCAAGGACCCGGACGGGGAGTACCGGGCCCCCAACGGGGTCAGGTTCCGGCGCGAGCCCGACGGGCTCACCCGGTCCATCATCGCCGAGCTCCTGAAGGAGCGGGAGCAGAAGAAGGCCCTGCGCGACAGGCACCCCTTTGGCTCCCCGGAGTTCATCCTCTACGACCTCCAGCAGAACGTCCTGAAGGTCATCATGAACACCTACTACGGGGTCTCGGGCTATGCCCGTTTCCGGCTCTACGACCGGGAGATCGGGGCGGCGGTGACCTCGGTGGGGCGGGCCATCATCGAGCACACGAGAACGGTCATCGAGTCCCTGGGGTACCACGTCATCTACGGTGACACCGACTCGTGCATGGTCCAGATCCCCCCGATGGAGGTGGCCCCGACCATCGGGACCGCCCGGAGGATCGAGGCCGCGTTGAACGAGAGCTATTGTGAGTTCGCGAGTAAGACCCTGAACGCCGATTCCCACTACTTCTCCATCAAGTTCGAGAAGATCTACCGGCGGTTCTTCCAGGCAGGGAAGAAGAAGCGCTATGCCGGGCACCTCGTCTGGAAGGAGGGGAAGGACGTGGACGAGATCGATATCGTGGGCTTCGAGCTCCGGCGCTCCGATTACCCCCAGATCACGAAGGAGGTCCAGCGGACCGTCATCGAGAAGATCCTGAAGGGGGAAGGCCTCCCCGAGGTGAAGGCATACCTGGGGGATATCATCAGGAACTTCCGTGCCGGGAAGTACTGCCTGGACGAGGTGGGCATCCCGGGAGGGATCCAGAAGGCCCTCGACCAGTACGAGACGAACGATGCCCACAGGAGGGGGGCGGAGTACGCAAATACCTACCTGAAGGCCGACTTCAAGAAGGGGTCCAAGCCGAAACGGATCTACATCAGGAACGTGAAGGAGAAGTACCCGAAGACCGATGTCCTCTGCTTCGAGTACGGCGACCAGGTGCCCCCCGAGTTTGTCGTCGACTGGGAGACGATGCTCGAGAAGACGATCAGGCAGCCCATCTCCAGGATCATCGAGGCCCTCGGGTGGGACTGGCACGACGTGGACCCGTCCCGCACGACGCTCGCGCAGTTCGGGATGGGGTGAATTCAACTAGATTTTTCCTTTCCATCCATGAGCATGGTCTCCCCCGTTATCCTCACCGCCCCGACGTGGATCGAGCTTACCTTCATGGAGTCGAACTCCGGCGCCCTGATCCCCAGGGTCTGAGTCGTGAGATTAATTGATTCCACGATCCCCAGTGCAACGACCCACTGCTCCGGGTTGCAGAGGGCGACGAGGAGCCCCTGCCAGTGTTCTGGGTGGAAGGAGTCGGGGAATCGTCCATGGATCCCGAGGCCTTCGACATGGAGGTCACGGAGGGCAGCACCGGAAAAATACTCCCTGAATTTCTCCTCCCGGTATCTCCGCCGCTCCGTGCTCCCCCTCGCTCTGGCCAGGGGCGCCGGGGAGAGCCGGTGGATCACCATGGCCGGGTGCCCCCGGAAATGGGCGAGGATGGGCTCCAGCTCACCTATTTCCTGAAGGGCGACCAGGTGGTCCGGCTGGAGGAGATCGATGAGGTACAGGTGGAACTCGGTAGCCACCTCGTCGTGGATATACCCTGGCGAATCGATGATGACCATCCCGGCTTCCGAGGCCAGGGCTCGTTCCAGGAGCCGCTTTGCTCCGGCAAGGAGTGGGAGGAGATATCCTCGTGGTGATGTAGAGCCTACGAACCGCAGGCATGTCTCCTCCGGGTTGGCCGGATCCTCCCTGAAAAGTGCGAGCCCCAGGGTCGCCGGCGGCCCGATGGTGGACTGCCCGGGATCGAGGTCGAGATACGCTACCCGTCCACAGTTCGAAAGGCGGGTGATGAGGTCGCGGCAGAGGGTGGTCTTGCCTCGATCGGTTGATCCGAGCACGTAGATGATATGGGCCCTGCCATCTTCGAGAGCGGAGAAGAGATCATTCCACACAGCGGGGATTCCCGGCATGTCTTTCCCAGAGGTAAGATCATCAACCCATTTTTTGGATCATTTTCAGGGGATCCCTCTCCGACCTACCTCATCTCGTGGTCGTCTCGTTGCACTCGCCCCGGAAGTATGCCCAGGCATCGCACTCCTTCCCGCCCGGGAAGATGCAGACCCCGTACTCGCTCCCGTCCGGGTTCTTTCTGGTCAGGTACGTGTAGTTCTTCGAGATGCAGAGAACCGCCGAAGGATTCGCGAGTGCCGTGGTGGGGTTGGTGACCGCAGGGGAGATAGCCTGAGGGGTGATCGCAACGGGCGTGGTGACGGCAGGGCATCTGCCCTGGTAAAACGCCCACTCCTCGCACTCGGTCCTGTCGGGGAAGATGCAGACCCCGTACTCGCTCCCGTCCGGGTTCTTCCGGATTTCGTACCCGTAGTTCTTTGACGTGCAGAACACGGCTGCCGGGTTCGCGAGGGCAGAACCCGGGGTCGTAACGGAGGGGGTTGTCCCTGGTACTGGTTGCTCCGATCCCTTAGGCGGCTGCGTGCATCCGGCGAGCAGGATCATCATGCCGAGGGTGATGGTAATAGTGAGGAGGATGGCTTTCATCGGGTTCCCTTACACGAGTTTGTGCTCTCCATGCCTATAATCATGGAGGAATATTTCCACGTCACGATTCGATGGAGAGGGAGATAGTCCAGACCCAATGAGGTGAAGGCGCCAAACCCTTCTTTCGCTCTCAGACTCCTGCTGATCCTTGGGGATCCAGCAATTTGTCCAATATTATCCCATCAGAATCGAAAATAACGTTTTTTTGTAGAGGATTCTGATTTGGCCCCCATAATTCCCTTCTTTCGCATCTTCCGGCACCTTCACGCTTACCTTCACCTGCTTCAGGTTATTCAGCAGGAAATCCCCATCGCTCACCTCTGTCCAGGGGGCGATGGTCCCCTCCGGGATTATCGAGACAAAGGCCGGGGGCTGGGATCCCCGGGTAATGTTCAGCGTCTTGATGACCGTCGTACCTGGAAAGGTTGATCCGAAATCCAGTTCCTTCTGCTTTACCCGGGAAACGGAGAATCCCAGTTGGCGGCTGCTGGTATCGGTGACGTTCAGCGTCACCGGCAGGACCTCCTCGGTCGATCCCAGGGGGATGCTCCATGCGAGAGCACCCAGAAGGATGACCAGGAGCAGGGAAAAAATGATGTAACTTCTCTTCATGACCTTTTTCTTCGTTTCAGGATGAACAGAGCAACGCCAATCACGGCTATCAAACAGATTCCGATGACAGCGACAGTTGTTAGGTTCAGCGGTGTTGATGATTGCGGGGTCTCCTTTACCCCGCCCAGCTCAAGGGTGATGGCAGGGTAGCTCGCCGTCCTGATCTTCACGTCCTTCCCGCTGCTCGATGGCACGGCGCTCACCACGGCGGTGTACTTTCCCTCCGGCTGCCCTTGGGTATCCCAGTAGAGCTTCACGGTCTGTTCCGCGTTCATCCCGAAGTCCACCGGCACACCGGGAATGGTGGTGATAGCACTGGACCCCTTCGTGACGGCCACAGAGAACTGCCCTGTCGCCGGAACATTCCCGACATTCTTTGCAGAAATGGTGAACTTCACGATATCACCGGGTTTGTTGTCCGTCGGGGTCTCAACCCTGGTAATCTCGATGGCAGCCGTTGCACCGGGCTTCACCACGTTCGCCACCACGTTCGATTTCGTGGCCACCGCATACCCCACGGTTGCCCCCTCCGGGGTCCCTCCCGCGGATGGCACCGTCTTCTTGCCCACGGCGGTTATCGTCGCGGTCTTCTCGCCCAGGGAGGCATCCTTCGGGACGACAAGGGTGACGGTGAGAGACTGGCTCGATCCCTTCGCAAGGTCGAACTCCATCGGCGAGACCGTGATCCAGTCCCTCATGATGCCGCCCACCTCGATGACAAAGTGGTTGTCAATATCCTGGGGCGAGTTGAGGAGCACGACGGTCTGGGGGTAGGTTGCCCCCTGCTCCACGTCACCGAAGTTGATGTCGGACAGAGCAAGGGCCTGCACGGCTCCTGCCAGGGCAACCAAAATGAGAAGGAACACCAGGGTTTTCCGGAGCATAGGTTCGGATATACCCCTTGAAAAAATAAAAAGCTGTCTGTTCACGCGTTCGAGAACGTCAGGATCACGCTCCCCGCATAGGCTCCGGGCTGCTGTGTCGCCGGCACCGAGAGCCTCGCATCGAGGAGTGTGTGCCCTACCGGTGCGGTCGCCACCTGCACATCGGAGCCATCATCATTCAGGGCCACGATGGATCCGGTCGGACCCAGCTGGAAGTTGTGCGCCGCGAGGATATCGGGTCCCGACACCAGCCCGAAGATCCCCCCGATGCTGTCGGCGAACCGGGCCTCAACCTTCGCAGGGTTACAGCCGGTATTGTTTAAAACTACCGACGGGCTAATGGTCTTGCTCTGACCCCGGAGGATCGACCCGAAGGCGCCGTCCGAGGCCTGGATCACCGTGTTCTGGCCACACAACACAGTGGCGGTGTAGCCGACGGCATTCGGTGTTGCCATCGTTTCCGGACCGATAAACCGACCGAAGGCAAGAGCAATGCCTTCAACGTTCACCGTGGCTGTAACGGTGTTGGCTGCTGTGTCAATGACTGAGACATCGTGGCTGTCAGAGTTCGCCACGTATACCCGTGTTCCCGCCGGGTTCACTGCCACTCCCACAGGAGTGTATCCCACGTTCACCATGGATACAACGGTATTTGTGGCTGTGTCAATGACAGAGACATTGTTACTGTTGTGGTTCGCCACGTAAACCCGCGTTCCCGCCTGGTTCACCGCTATTCCCCAGGGATGGATTCCAACGATTATCGTGGTATTAATCATGTTTGTTGCTGTGTCAATGACATGGACTGTGTTGCCGCCACCATCCGCCACGTATACCAGAGTTCCCGCCGGATTCACTGCCACTCCATAAGGGAGGCTTCCCACGTTCACCGTGGCTGTAACCTTGTTTGTGGCTGTGTCAATGACATCGACAGTCTTTTCCATATTGTTCGTCACATATACCCTTGTTCCCGCCGGGTTTACTGCTACTCCATACGGATAGCTCCCTACGGTCACCGTGGCTGAAACCGTGTTTGTGGCTGCGTCAATGACTGAGACGGTGTCGCTGTTCGAGTTCGCCACGTATACCCTTGTTCCCGCCGGGTTCACCGCCACTCCATAAGGAGAGATTCCCACGTTCACCGTGGCTGTAACGGTGTTCGTGGCCGTGTCGATGACTAAGACGGCGTTGTCGTAAGGGTTCGTCACATATACCCTTGTTCCCGCCGGGTTCACCGCCACTCCCCAAGAAACGCTTCCAGTGTCGACCACCGCTGCAACCGTGTTTGTTGCTATGTCAATGACCGAGACATTTTCACCCGTGATATATGCAAACGGTGCTGCGCCTGCGCTGCCTGCAAGCAGTAAAAAGGCGAGCATGGTTATGACAAAACCTGCTCTTACATTGATGTTCATCCTTACTCACGCCTCCTCACCAGTTCGAAATAAGACCCTCCTCTCATCAATTCGAGAACGTCAGGATCACGCTCCCTGCGTATGCCCCGGCTGGCTGCGTCGATGGCACGGAGAGCTTCGCATCGAGGCTCGTAATCCCTACCGGTGCGGTCGCCACCTGCACGTCGGTGCCGTCATCGCTGAGGGCCTCGAGTGCTCCTGTGGGCCCCATCTCGAAGTTGCTCGCCGGGAGCACGTCGGTACCCGAGATTAGCCCGAAAAGTCCGCCGATGCTGTCGGCGAACCGGCCCTCGACCCTCGCCGGGTTGCATCCCGTATTATTGAGCACCACTGACGGGCTGATAGTCTTTGATGCACCTCGGAGGATCGGGCCGAAGGTACCGTTCGTGGCCTGGATCACCGTGTTCTGGCCACACAACACAGTGGCGGTGTAGCCGACGGAGTTGGTTGGTGCCGTTGTTGCCGGACCTATAAATAGACCAAAAGAATGAGGATATCTTCCTACGTTCACGGTGGCTGTAACCGTGTTTGTTGCTGTGTCAATCACCGAGACAGTGTTGCTGTATACGTTCGCCACGTATACCTTTGTTCCAGCCGGGTTCACTGCCACGCCAACAGGACCATTTCCCACGGTCACCGTGGCTGTAACAGTATCAGTGGCTGTGTTAATCACCGAGACGGTGTTGCTTGAGACGGTGGAGTTCCCAGAGTTCGCCACGTATACAAGTGTTCCCACCGGGTTCACTGCCACGTAACCAGGACCATTTCCCACGGTCACCGTGGCTGTAACAGTATCAGTGGCTGTGTCAATCACCGAAACATTGTTGCTGCGATAGTTCGCCACGTATACCCTTGTCCCCGCCGGGTTCACTGCCACGCCCCAAGGTTCGATTCCTACATTCACGGTGGTTGTAACAGTGTCTGTTGCTGAATCAATCACCGAGACATTGAGGCGGTTCGTCACGTATACCTTCGTTCCCGCCGGATTAACTGCCACGCCCACAGGATACCTTCCTACGTTGTTCACTGTGGCTGTAACCGTGTTTGTTGCTGTGTCAATCACCGAGACATTGTGGCGGTTATAGTTCGTCACGTATACCTTTGTTCCCGCCGGGTTCACTGCCACTCCATAAGAGCTTCCTACGTTCACTGTGGCTGTAACGGTGTTTGTTGCTGTGTCAATCACCGAGACATAGTCGCCCCGCATGTTCGTCACGTATACCTTTGTTCCCGCGGGGTTCACTGCCACTCCATAAGGCTCCGCTCTACCTCCAGAAGGGTCGGTTATGTTCACCGAGGCTATAACCGTGTTTGTGGCTGTGTCAATGACCGAGACATTTTCGCTGCCCCAGTTCGTGATATAAGCAAAGGGTGCTGCGCCTGCGCTGCCAGCGAGCAGCACAAGGGCGAGCAGGGTTATGACAAAAGCTGTTCGTAGATGGTTCATCCTTACTTACGCCTCCTCATCAGTTCAAGTCACCCAAGAAAAAATAAGATCTATCTCTCACGCGTTCGAGAAGGTCAGGATCACGCTCCCCGCGTACGCCCCGGCTGGCTGCGTCGATGGAACCGAGAGCTTCGCATCGAGGTTCGTAATCCCTACCGGTGCGGTCGCTACCAGCACGTCGCTGCCGTCATCGCTGAGGGCCTCGAGTGCTCCTGTGAGACCCATCTCGAAGTTGTGAGCAGGGAGAACATTGGTACCCGAGATCAGCCCGAAGATACTGCCGATACTCTCGGCGAACCGGCCCTCGACCTTCGCCGGGTTGCATCCGGTATTATTGAGCACCACTGACGGGCTGATGGTCTTTGATTCGCCCCGTAGGATCGCGCCGAAGGTGCCGTTCGAGGCCTGGATCACCGTGTTCTGGCCGCACAACACCGTGGCGGTGTAGCCGACGCTGTTCGGTGTTGCCATTGTTTCTGGACCGATAAATAGACCCAATCCCATAGGACCGTTTCCAACAGTAATCGTGTCTATAACGGCGTTTGTTGCCATATCGATTACAGAAACGGCGTTGTCGAACCGGTTCGTTACATACACCTTTGTTCCCGCCGGGTTCGCTGCAACGCCATAAGGACCGTTTCCAACAGTAATCGTGTCTGTAACAGCATTTGTTGCCGTATCGATTACAGAGACGGTGTCGCTGCCCGCGTTCGCCACGTAAACCTTCGTTCCCGCCGGGTTCACTGCAACGCCAGAAGGATCGGTTCCTACGGGCACGGTGGCTGTAACCGTGTTTGTGGCTGTGTCAATCACAGAGACGGTGTTGCTCCAGTAGTTCGTCACATAAACCCTTGTTCCCGCCTGGTTCACTGCCACGCCATCAGGACCGGTTCCTACGGGCACGGTGGCTGTAACCGTGTTAGTGGCTGTGTCAATTACATAGATTTCGTTGCTATCAAGTCCCGCCACGTAAACCTTTATTCCCGCCGGGTTCACAGCAACTCCCGAAGGACCGTTATTTCCTACGTCCACCGTGGCTGTAACCGTGTTAGTGGCTGTGTCGATTACATGGACCTGGTAGCCATTTTGGTTCGTCACGTAAACCCTTGTTCCCGCCGGATTCACAGCAACTCCATAAATGCCGCTCCCTGGTACATTCACAATGGCTGTAACAGCGTTTGTTGCTGTATCAATTACTGAAACGCTACTGTTGAAATAGTCCGCCACGTATACCCTTGTTCCCGCCGGGTTCACTGCAACTCCCTGAGGATTGGGTCCTACATTCACTGTGGCTGTTACCGTGTTAGTGGCTGTGTCAATCACCGAGACAGTGTTGCTGCCAGAGTTCGTGATGTACGCAAAGGGTGCTGCGCCTGCGCTGCCTGCGAGCAGCACAAGGGCGAGCATGGTTATGACAAAACCTGTTCTTACATTGATGTTCATCCTTACTCACGCCTCCTCACCAGTTCAATTTACAGGACTCCCACTCATTGGGCATCCCTGTCCTGAAGAATCCCGAATGCTGAATTTAAAAATGTGACTTGATCAATAGAATACTGAATGGAAACGGATCGATTCAGGACAAGCAATAGTAATAGTTGTTCTTTATAAGACTTATGAAATGAGATTTGAATCTTCATAGAGAGCTAATAATCCTATTCAATTGATTCGTTCGCCTACCATTATTTTCATGGAAATTTCATCTCACTCAGGAAAAAATAAAATCCATCTCTTACGTATTCGAGAAGGTCAGGATCACGCTTCCCGCGTAGGCCCCCGGGGGTTGCGTTGCTGGCACGGTGAGCTTCGCGTCGAGGTTCGTAATCCCTACCAATGCCGTCGCCACCTGCACGTCGGTACCGTCATCGCTTAGAGCTATAAGGGTTCCGGTCGGCCCCAGCTCGAGGTTGCTCGCCGGGAGCACGTTCGTCCCCCGAGATCAGCCCGAAAAGTCCGCCGATGTTGCCTGCGAACCGGGCCTCCCCCACCTTTCTCCATCAGGAGATGGAGACCAGAGCATTATCTCTTTCCATTCCTTCGCGCAATGCAGGAGGCCAGGAGAAGTCCTGCACAGGTTCCGAAAATCTCAAATCCCGGGAGAACAACCCTCTTCTGCTCTTCCCCTGCCAGCCCCTCGCCGGAGATCTCCGCACTACCCCTCGCTCTTACCACGATGCTGTAGTTGCCGATATACTGTTTCTCGCTTCTGGTCTTCACGTTCCAGATGACAGTCTTGAAATTTGTCCCCCCGAGAGTGCCAATCCTTTTCACGGGATCACTGTAGCTGAAGGCTCTCCGGCTGTGATTCACATCATTGTCCAGGTCAAGGAAGAACAATTCTGCCGAGACATTGAGTGCATTCTCGGTGCCGCGGTTGGAGAGGTTGGCGATGACAAGGAATTGGGATCCGAGGGAAGCCCTAGAGGGGGCATTGATATGAACCAGAAGATCTGCGGGGGCATATACATCAGCGGTGTACTGGACGTTCCCTGCAGATGCCCCAGGTGTGATGAGATATATCAGGAAGAGAACTGAGAGAAGAGGAAGTAACTCCATCAGATATTCCTTAACATACTCCCCTTCATAAAGGCTTTGTGAACGTCATGACATGTGTCAGGAAAGAATTCCCGCCGAAAGGAATTCCGTGAAAAGATCAAATTTTCACTCCGGTTTCAAGAGCCGGCGAATAACTTCGTCATTCTCCTAGATGAGATGGATAGATACGGAGGGATTGCTATGCAGGAACCCGTCGATCTCCTCCATCTTGCTTCATGGCCGATGGTGGCAAAAATTAGAAATTATCCGGATGAATTAAATACCCTTTGCCACCGCGTCGTTGCATCTGTCACAGAAGTATGCCCGGGCATCGCACTCCTTATCACCGCGGAAAATGCAGCCCCCGCGCTCGCTCCTATCCAGGTTCCTTCCGGATCTAGCGTGGTAGTTCCTTGATGTTTTCACGTGGTGAGCTCCCCGATAATACTCCAGGTGCTCTCCCTTGGCGGCCCTGTCTCGATCTTCGGAACTTCGCCGCCGAGAACACGGATGATCTCCCGGATGGCGGCACCGTGGGAGGGGCCATAACCCCCTTCGAGGACGAGGGCGAGGGGCAGGCCTCCGGCCCTCATGAGCCGCCAGGTGAGGAGGCCGAGGTCGCCGGGGCACAATTCCATCCCCCCGAAGGGATCGTCAAAGAGGATATCCTGCCCTGCGGAGATAAGGAGCAATCCGGGGCGGAATGTGCGGATGGCCGGGACGAAGACCTCCCTGAAGACTGCATCGTAATCTGCGATGGTCGATCCGGCTTCAATAGGGGCATTCAGGGTGAACCCCTCACCTGCGCCGGATCCCCGTTCATCTGTCCTTCCAGAGTAGGGATAATAATAGCCCCGGTGCACGGAGCAGTAGAGGACCCGGTCGGACGCATAGAATGCCTGCTGGGTTCCGTTCCCATGGTGCACATCCCAGTCCACGATGGCAACACGCTCGACCTCCCCGAGGGCCCGGGCCGCAGCGATCGCCACGTTGTTGAGAAGGCAGAACCCCATCGCATGATCTTTCTCTGCATGGTGTCCCGGAGGCCTGACGAGCGCGAAACAGTGCTCGCCGGAGAGAGCCCTCTCCGCGGCCCCCATGGCGCTACCGGCGGCATAGAGTGCCACGTCGAATGAGGAACGGGTGATGTAGGTGTCCGGATCCAGCATGGTGAAGGTCCGGGTGCGGGCGCATGCATCTTCGAGCTCACTCACGTACCCGGGGCTGTGAATCCTCTCCACGTCCTCGCGCAGGGCTTTCACCGGCTGGTGGCGCCTGATATCCCGGGGGACCCCGGAGAGGGCTCCGGCGAGGCGGGCATTGCTCTCGGGGTGGTGGGGCATATCATGGGCCGAGAAGAGATCGGCCGTGATGACCGAGCAGCCTGGCATCCTTACCCCTTCCAGTCCCTCACAAATGGGCCCCTCTCACAGATCGAGTCACCGGATCGGGAGGCGGATGATCATCTTCATCTTCTCCGGGCTCAGGGTCCTCGGGTCTGAGATGTAGATCTCATGGTGCCTGCCCCTGATCTGGTAGCCTTTCCTCTCGATGAAGGCCCGTAGTCGGTTGATGGTGGTCCATTTCTCGGCTCTCGGCCCGTTGTGGAGGGTCTGGACCGAGAGCCCCTCGGTGAAGATCCCGTAGCGGACCTTCGAGATGCCGGGAAGGGACTTGTCCCGGTCCATGGCCCCGAGAGCCTCCCGGGCCAGGGCGCTCGTCACGTAATTCGGCTGGACCACCATGAGGATCCATCTCCATTCCTCCCGGTTATCGGGGGTATAATCGCCTGTGCCCCTCCCCCACCAGAGGCATTCGAGGGGCATCACGGCGTACTCGAACCCGATGCGGGTCCTCGCAATGGCGGCTTTCATCGCCTGGGAGAGGGCGAAGAGGCCTTCGATGCCGTTCCGGAACTCGTCGAAATTGCTCCCCTGGCAGGACCCGTCCACCATCAGGAACTTCATCGCCGGCACATCCACCTCGTCTATCCTCCGGGTGGTTGCACGGTAGAGCCTGTTGAACTCCTTCATCGAGTCCTGCGATTCCATCCTACTCCTTACTATGAGTTATGAATCGCGAGAGATAAACAAACCGTTCGCCCGGTGTCCGGATCCCGTCTGCACCCCCTGGGCCCCGGATACCATGAGGCCCCCGGTTGCCCGGATCCCCTCTGCACCTCACGGTGCCCGGATCTCCCCTCTCCAACCATCCTTCGCACGGATCCCATAAGCAGTACTTGTGCAGATTCCCCCGGAATCCCTGTGCCTGGACGCGAGATCCTGCCAGGTCCGGGCCTGCCAGAGATTCCGGCCATGAGATGAACCTTGATATGGAAAGGAGACAGAACCGGATCAAAGGATGCTTGTCTTTGCCCACCTGTGCATAGGCGCCATTGCGGGGCTCTTCCTCTCGCGGCTGACGGGGAACCGGGATATGGTGCTTGTCGGCATCTTCGGGAGTATCCTCCCTGACCTCGTAGACAAGCCCCTGGAGATCCTCGGCCTCGGGGATATCCTTGGATACGAGGCTCTCTTTCTCCACACGTTGCTCGCACTCGCGATCCTCTGCATGGCAGGGCTCCTCGCGTACCGTTTTCTCAGCCCTCCGGTGCCGGCCGTGATGGCCGTGATTATCCTGATGGTCGGCCTCCACCAGGTGATGGACCTCGTGTGGATGAGCCCGGAGCAGTGGCTTTATCCCTTCTTCGGGCCCATCCCCCAGTCCTGCTCGTGCCTGACACCCTCCCTCGCTCCGGCAGGGGGCCTGGCCCTGGAGGTCCCCGTAGACTTCGTCGGGAGGGAGGTCGCGACCGAGCTCCTCTCTCCCTCGGAATGGGTCTTCTCCGGGGTACTCGCCCTCGTCCTCCTCGTCCCCCGGCTGGGGGAGAGGGCCATCCTCTGGGGTTCGGTCCTCCTTGCGGTCCTCGGCCTTGCGTCCCTCACCTCCCTCGCCGGCCTCCCGGTCCACCTCATTGCGGAGGGCGGAAGGGAGATGGAAGTCCTCCTCGTTCTTGTCTCCTGTGCAGGGGCTGCGGGCCTCTGGCTTTACGACCGCAGGGATCGGATGGGACACGAATAAACAAACCATCCCCCCCACCCCCCTGACTCACGGGCGAAGTCAGTATCCTCATATAGGGTGACGACGATATAACCGGGAGGATTCTTTCTGGGATTCGCCGCAGTGGCCGGATGCTCCGGTGTCCCCCTTCACCTCATTCCAGACGACTGGGCGAAACAGGACTCATGCTTGCCCTTATCTCTTTTGCGGGTTCCCCGGGGCTCTGGCTCTCCTGCAGGTGGGGAAAGGGAAGGGCCATGCCCAGGGAGAGAGGCTTCCCCCTTTGAGGATGTCAGGACGGGTGGTCCCTGAACCATTCCATGGTCTCACGAAGTCCGTCAACAAGGTGGACCCGGGGCCGGTAGCCCATCACGTCCCTGGCCCGGGAGATGTCGGCGACTGATTCCCGGATATCTCCCGGACGGGGCTTCTCAAAGACCGGTTCGCGGGACATCCCTCCGATCTCCGTGATGACCCGTGCGAGATCTCTTACGGATACCCCGGCACCGGTTGCGATGTTGAAGGTGCCGACCGCGTCCCGCTGCATGGCAAGAATGTTCGCCCTGACGACATCCTGTACCGAGACAAAGTCCCGGATCTGGTTCCCGTCCCCGAATATTACTGGAGGCCTTCTCCTGAGGACATGCATGATGAAACTGGGGATAACCGCTGCGTACTCACCGCGGGGATCCTGGGCAGGGCCATAGACATTGAAGTAGCGGAGCGAGGCTGTCGGGAGTCCGTAAGAGCGCCGGTAAACCTCGCAGTAGTACTCTCCGGCGAGTTTCGAGGCAGCATAAGGGGAGAGGGGTTCGGGGAATGCACTTTCCAGCTTCGGGGAGATTGGGCTGTCTCCATAGACAGCAGAAGAAGAAGAGAAAATTACTTTCTTCACCCCGGCCTCATGGGCAGAGGAGAGGACAGAGAGAGTCCCGGTAGCGTTCACTTCATGAACCTCCAGGGGACGTTCCATGGAACGGCTCACAGAGACATCTGCGGCAAGATGGAAGATGCAGTCGACCCCCCTGCAAAGGTCGAGAAGAAGGTTCCTGTGGAGGATGCTCCCGCGGGCGAACTGCGCCTTCCCATGGTCAAGGAGGTCCTGGATGCGCCCTGTCTGCCCTGAGGAGAGATCGTCGAGCACGGTCACCTCGCCGAGGTTCGCGAGCTCCCGCGCCAGGTGCGAACCGATGAACCCCGCCCCGCCGGTCACAAGGAAATTCATCATCCCATCTCCTTGTCTCCCGTCTCCATGGTACGGGAATGGATTAGACTCTCAAAAGAACCTTTCTCTCCGATTCTCTTTCTTCAGCACCCTTTCTCAGGATCCCCGTGGATGAGCCTGGGATCATCGTGGGCGATCCCGAGAGCCTGGAGGGCACTCTTCTCCTTGTCCTTGATCTCGAGCATGATATCCATGTCATACGGCCTGGACTCAAGGAGGAACCTCCGGAAGAGCAGGGCATCAAGGCTTGTTGCATGGGTTCCCCTTCTCTTCCCAATCTCCTGGGAGCTGTAATCCACAATGGGAATGCCATCGGCTCTTTTCCATGTCCCGGCGGCTGCGGCGAGTGCCTGGGGAAGGGGTTCACCACGGTTGTTCAGTTCATGGTGGAACACATCGAAGATGACAGGGAGGCCGGTCTCTCCATGGATGCGGAGGCAGTCGGCAAGGGGAAATCGCAGGTCATCGTTCTCGATGGCGAGCCGCCGCAGGATAGCCTCGTCCAGCCCAACTGCCCTTTCGATGAATCGCCGGATGCTTGCCTCACGATCCCTGTACACCCCTCCGACATGAATCTGGACCTTTGCAGTGGTATCGAGATTCATGAGATCCAGCACCTCGGCGTGGTAGCGGAGCTCGGCGATGGATCTCCCGACGATGGTCCCCTCCGTTGCGTTGATGAGGATGAACTGGTCGGGGTGCATGGAGACACGGATCCCCGAATCCCTGATGAACTTCCCGATCTCCCTGAACTGCTCCAGGAACCGATCCTGCCACGGGATATCTATGACCGGATGGGATGCGAAGGGAACGAGGTCCGAGGTGATGCGGAAGAAGAGAATGCCATGGTCGCGGTTGAAAGAAAGGATCTTCTGGAGACATGCCAGGTTCCCGGCCACGGTCGCCATGAGCCGTTCCCCGCTGTAGGAGGCGAGCCGGAAGGTATGATTTGCGGTGCACCCGATGGACCGGTTGATGCACGGGTACCCTATCCTCACCTGCTTACCCCCGCGAGGGTGGCTAGCATCGAATCCTTCCCCCGGCCCGTTCGATAAACCCATCCCTTTCCAATCCTTTGAGGATCCGCTCAAGCCGCCCGGGTTCGACGGGTACCAGGCCTCTTAACTCCTCTTCGCGGGCCCCGCCTCCAGAAAGGAGATGGCGGAGGATGATCCCCCTCACCTGCCGATCCGATCCCTCGAACGGGCTCTGCCTCGAGTAGGAGGCGCTCCTTGTGTTCGGGTTCCCGGCCCCTTTCTTCAAGAGCGACCCATAATCCATCATAGCGTAATAGAACTCCCGTGGTCTCTTCTTCATCAGCGTCTTCTCGAGGATCGGTTCGATCTCCCTGTCCTGAACCTTTTCGGCATCCGGGAAGAAGAGATGGATGAATACCCGCCGGATGTTCGTCTCGATGAAGATCTCGGGCCGGTTCGTTGAGAATACCACGATTGCCCCCGCGGTCGCGCTCCCGATACCGGGGAAAGGGTCGAGGATGGTCCGGTCGAGCGGGATCGATCCCTGGTACTCGTCCCTGACCCTCCGGGCCGTCTCGTGCAGGGCAAGGGCCCGCCGGTTATAGCCGAGGCCCTGCCAGGCACGGAGCACCTCGTGTCTCGGGGCACGGGCGAGTGCCTCGATGTCGGGGAAGCATCCGAGGAATTCCGGATACTTCGTGAGTACCCGCTCCACCCGGGTCTGCTGGAGCATGAACTCCGAGACAAGGATATGGTAAGGATCGGCGGTTCTTCTCCAGGGGAGATCCCTGCCACAGGAGGCGTAAAAGAGCCTAAGGAACCTCTGGAAGGAACTGACAAGTCCAATGGTGAGACCTCCGCTCCTGGAACGGGCCCTGATGGAGTCCTCCATGGCGGATAATTCCCTCTGGATATCCCTCTCCTGATCCATCACTGTCTCACAGCATGGGAACCTTATGGGATAAATAAGGGGGCAGCGACCCATCCGGTCTGCGCTATTCTTCCCCTCGAAGGAGTTCCAGGAATATGCAGGGAATCAGCTCGGGATCCCTTGGTGACGCATCAGAACCTTTAAGAAAAGGGATGCGGTATTCATGCTGTTGGTTGCCATGGAGATCGTCAAAATCCCCAGGATGGAGAAGCAGGATTACGACGCGCTTATCACCGAAGGCTATGTCTCGAGGATCGCGTTCCTGGGCGAGAAGTACCCCTACATCGCGCCGTTCCTCTATGTCTTCGACGGCAACTTCATGTATTTCCTCTCCACCCGGTACGGGAAGAAGATCCGGTACTTCCGGTCCAACCCCTATGTCTCGGTTGAGGTTGAGCGCTACAGCCAGGACCTGTCCTGCTACATGTTCGTCACCCTCCAGGGGAGGCTCGAGGAGGTCGAGGATGCCATCGAGAAGAAGAAGATCCGCCAGAAGTTCGTGAACATGATCAGGACGAAGAATCTCTCGAAGAATATCCTTGCCGCCCTCGGCATCCTGCCCCAGGAACCCATCGAGACGATAGCCGCCGAGGAACGGTCCATCCTCTGGCGCCTCACCGGCGTGACCGACATCGTGGCCCTCCAGAACATGTGACCGCCGAACTCCTGAAAAGCATCCCCCGATGACTTCCGATCCCAACCGCGCCTATGTCCATGGATATTCATGGCGGGAAGCGAAACGCCTCCTGGACCAGGCAGGCGCACTCACCGGTCTCCTCCACCACGACACCGGGTATCCGGCGGGAAGCCGTGTGCTGGAAGCAGGCTGCGGGATCGGTGCCCAGACAGTCACGCTCGCAAAGAAGAGCCCGGGGGCCCTGATCACCTCCATCGACCTCTCGGAACCCTCCCTTGGGCAGGCAGAAGCGCGGGTGAAGGCGTCGGGTGAGAGAAACGTCACCTTCCTACAGGCTGATATCCACGCCCTGCCGTTTGCAGACGGGACCTTTGACCACATCTTTGTCTGCTTTGTCCTCGAACACCTCCCTGACCCGGTTCCTGCGCTTACCTGCCTCCGCCGGGTCCTGAAACCCGGCGGCACCATCACGGTCATCGAGGGGGACCATGGATCTGCGTATTTCTCCCCGGACAGCGAAACGGCGAGGAAGGCCATATCCTGCCTTGTTGCTCTCCAGCTGGGAAAGGGCGGGAACGCGCTGATCGGCCGGGAGCTCTACCCGCTCCTCTCCAGGGCAGGATTCCGGGATGTCACCATCTCTCCGCGTATGGTGTACGTGGATGCCTCGAGGCCGGAGCTTGTCGAAGGGTTCACAAAACAGACCTTCACCGCGATGGTCGAGGGTGTCCGGGATGAGGCATTGTACCGCGGCATGATCAGCGAAGCGGAGTGGGACCAGGGAATCAAGGACCTTTACCGCACCTGCGAACCCGACGGGACGTTCTGTTATACCTTCTTCAAGGGGACCGGGGTAAAATAACAGGAAAGAGCCATGAAGATCTCCGTTATTCTCGCACACCCGCATCCGGGCAGTTTCAACCATGCGATAGGCGCGGCGGTGATCCAGGCGCTCGGGGAGAACCGGCACGATATCGTGTATCACGACCTGTACACGGAACGGTTCAACCCCGTCCTTCCGTTTGAAGAGATTCCCCGCGGTGCCCTGCTCGATCCGGTCATCCAGGCCCACTGCGCTGAGATCGCGGCTGCAGAAGGCATTGTGGTCATTCATCCAGACTGGTGGGGCCAGCCGCCGGCGATCCTGAAGGGGTGGGTCGATCGCGTGCTCCGCCCCGGTGTCGCCTACCGGTTCCTCGAGGGTGACAGGGGCGAGGGGGTGCCGGTCGGGCTTCTCAAGGCGAGGGCTGCGCTCGTCTTCAACACCTCCAACACCCCCCGGGGGCGGGAGATGGAGGCCTTTGGCGACCCGCTCGAGCGGCTCTGGAAGGACTGCATCTTCTCGCTCTGCGGCGTTCCCGTCATCCACAGGCGGATGTTCTCCGTTGTGGTGGCGAGCACGGATGATGAGCGCAGGCGCTGGCTTGAAGAGGTTCAGAGTACCGTGTTAGGAGCTTTCTCCGAGCCTTGACGGCGGGGCCCCTCTCCCCTGCCTCATCCCATGCCAAGGAAGAACCAGTAGACGAGGGCCTGGAGCACGGTGAGGGGGAGCCCGATCTTCACGAACTCGGGGAAGGTGAGGGTCTCGCCCTCTCTCTCGGCGTTCTGGATGATGATGACATTGGATGCCGCCCCGAGGATGGAGAGGTTCCCCGCGATGGTGCTCCCCGCGGCAAGGGCCATGAGGGCGGCCATGGATTCCCCTGACTTCGTGATGACGGGGAGGTAGAGGGCAACCCAGGGCACATTGGAGACGAACTGGCTTACGATCAGGGAGAGCCCGAGGATCACGGGGACCCGGGTGATCTCCCCGCCGATGAGCAGGATAAAGGACTGGAAGAACCCCGACTCCCAGACGCTCTCCATGAGGACGAACATGGCAGCAAAGAAGACCAGGGTCTCCCAGTCGACCTTCCTCGCGATCTCGACCCTCCTTCCCGAGAGGGCGAGGATCGGGAACGCGGAGAGGAGGGCGATGGCCGGGAGGGAGACCCAGGTATCCAGGCCGACGAAGAACCCCGCGATCTTGACGAGGATCAGGGTCACGAGGACCCCGAGTGAGACCCTGGAGAGGAGAGCGAGCCTCACGTCCTTCACCGCCTCGTGGTTGAACTCAAGGACTCGCTCCCAGGACTCCTTCCGGAACGCGATCCTGAGGAAGAGATAGACGAGGATGAGGCTAATCGCCGTGGGAATGGCAAGGAACCGGGCGAAGGTGATGAAGGGGTTCCCGACAGAGCCATGGAGGGCGACGAGGAGGTTCTGGGGGTTCCCGATGGGGCTCATGACGCTTCCCGTCGTCACAGAGAACGCGAGGGCCATGAGGAGGAGCTTCGGGGAGATCCGGTTCATGCGGGAGAAGTAGAGGGCAAGGGGTGTCCCGATGATAGCTAGGGTATCGTTCATCAGGAGGGCGGAGAGGATCCCAACTGAGAAGACGAGGACGAGGAGGAGCTGGTCAGGAGTCCTCGCCCTGCGGAAGATCCGGGTCGCGAGGAAGAGGAGATAGCCGCTCTCGTGGAGCGCCACCCCCACTACGAACATCCCGAAGAGGAAGATCATGACGTCCATATTGATGGCCCGGATGGCCGAGACGGGCGATATCTGGCCGGTCACGAGAACGGCCACCGCCCCGATGAGCATGATCTGCCAGATCTTGAACGTGAACCTCCCTATCCTGCGGATCGCGATCCCGAGAAAGACCAGGACGAGGACGATGACGGGGATGGTCGGTGCAAAAGCCATAGGATCTCATCGGGCAGGGCCGGACCCTGCGGGAGTCTCCCCGTCACCGAGGAGATGGGCGATGATCTTCCTGTAGAGGCCGGGTGAGTGCTCGTCCTCCCCCGCTTCGAGTGAAGGGTTGTCGTTCACCTCGATGACAAAGGGGGTGCCGTCCCTGTCCTTGATATCGACCCCGTAGAAGCCTCTCCCGATTGCCTTTGCAGCCATGACCGCCACGTCGAGGATGGGTGCGGGGACATGGTCGAGGGGAACGCTTTTCACCGCGCAATAGACGACGTGGCCGTTCACGGTGGCCTGGATCTTGAAGGTATCCTGGGGGATGATGTACTGGCAGGCATAGAGGGGCTCCCCGTCGAGCACCCCGACCCTCCAGTCGAAATCGCTCTCGATGAACCTCTGGGCCACGATCCAGTCCGACATCTTGATGAACCTCTTTGCGGTCTTCAGGAACTCGGGGACAGTGTGCACCTTCTCCACCCTGAGGGAGAAGGAGGTGGATGGTTCCTTGAGGATGAGGGGCGAGCCCAGCTCGCGGAAGAGGTCTTCTGCGTCCTTCTCGGTAACCTCCCCCTTCCTGACAAAGACGGTATCAGGCATCCTCACTCCCTCCTGCATGAGGTGGAGGTACATATTCACCTTATCTGAGCAGATCTGGATGGATGCCGGGTCATCGATGACCGGGATGCCCCGGAGCTCCGCCATCTTCGCGGCCACGAAGCTGATGTTCATCGGGTCCGTCCGGCTCCTGATGAAGAGGCCGTCGACCTTCCCTATCTTCGCGATCTCGACGGGGAAGATGAAGTAGACCGTGTGCCCCATGCCCTCGGCAGAGTCCCTGAGCCTGATTAAGGCCGTGAGCTGCTCCGAGTTCCCCAGGGTCTGGCGGTCCACGAAGAGGCCGAGCCTACCCATTGCACTCACCTGCAAGGATCTCCTCGAGTATCCCCTTCTCGTCCCGGGAGAGTTTTGAGTAGCGGACCGGGGTGATGGACGAGAGGCGGTAGGTGTCGGTGAAGACCGAGATGACCTCCATGAGAGGGATCCTGAAGAGCCGGTAAGCATGTGCGGCAAGGCCCGCGAGGGGCTCCGGGGCATCGGCAGTCCGGCCGAAGATGGCGACGCAGGGTACGATCTCCGCGGATTCCGGGACCGGCTGGTAACAGAACGGGTACTTCCCGCTGCCGGTGATGTATTTGATGACCGGATCAGCGGTCTCAAGGTCCCGCACCAGGCTGTACTCCGAGGGATCTGCGAAGTAGGAGATCCCGTAGAGGATGGAGGGGACTGGGACGCGCTCGTCAGAGATACCCCACTCGCAGACCGGGATACCGGCTCCTTTCGCCCGGGTGAGGCAGACAGGCACCACATAGGCCTCGAGGAGGTCCCGGGTGGAAGGGACGGTCTCCTTGCCTTCCATCTCGAGGGTGAGAATCCGGTAATACGCCTCGGTCTTGTAGGAGTAGTCCTCGCTGATGATGTAGGTGAGGCCCCCCCGCACCCTCTCGTGGATGAGGTCCCGCCGGAGAAGCCTGCCCGCGTTCTTTTTCAGAGGAGATCCCCCCGAATGTACCCGGGGTTCTTCATGAGAGGGATCCCGCTCAACGGATCCCCCCGGGGGCTATCCATGACCCCTGCCCAGGGTGAGAGATCATGGAGAAGGGATCGTTCCTGCGTCAATGGCATGGGTGGCAGAAGAGCTGAAATACCTGACACACCCTCCCGGTGTCCATGATGTAGTATGGGAATCCCGTTATTTCATTCTATCGCGGGGCTGGGAGCCCCTGCTCCGGCGGGAGCATGCGGTCCCCATTCCGTGAGACCCGGCATCACTCGATGGTGATCCGCTCACCGGTGACCATGTAATGGATCTTCTCGGCCATCTTGCAGGCGTGGTCCCCGCAGCGCTCCAGGTAGCGGGCGACCAGCACGTAGTTCGTACAGATGGGGATTTTCTCCGGATCCTCCGTCATCGCCGTGATGCATTCCTGGAGGGTGGAGAAGAAGAGGGCATCGACCTCATCGTCCAGCTTCCCGATGGTCTCCAGGGGGGAGATACTCTCGTCCGCGTACGCCCTGATGCCCGCATCGACCATGCCACAGACGATCCTGGTCATCCTGGGGATGGCGAAGAGGCCGGGGACGGGTGGCATCTCCGAGACCTTGTTCACCACAACCGCGATATCTTTCCCGTAGATCCCGATCCGGGTAAGGTAGGTGATCATCTTCAGGGTACAGGCGATGGTGCGCAGGTCCTTTGCCATGGGCTGGTAGAGGGCCATGAGCCTGAGGGCCTCCTCCTCGATGGAGTCGTCCAGCGCGGTCAGGTTATCCCTCCGGCTCATCACCCATGCTGCCAGGTCCAGATCCCGGTTCTTCAGCGCCCGGATGGACATCTGGAGCATGGTCCGGGAGAGTGAACCCATCTCAAGGGTGTGCTCCTTCATCATGTCCAGTTCAAGATGAAACTTCTCAACCATTCCATCACCTACCCGAACCGACCCGTCACATAGTTCGCGGTGAGCTCCTCCCGGGGGTTCTCAAAGATCCGGGTTGTCTCTCCGAACTCAATGAGCTTTCCCAAATACATGAACCCGGTGAAGTCCGAGACCCGGGCCGCCTGCTGCATGTTATGGGTGACGATGACCACGGTATAGGTCCGCTTGAGGATATCGATGAGGTTCTCGATCTTTGCGGTTGCGATGGGATCAAGCGCGGAGCAGGGCTCGTCCATGAGGATGATCTCCGGCTCGACCGCGAGGCAGCGGGCGATGCAGAGCCGCTGCTGCTGCCCGCCCGAGAGGCCGGTCGCCGGGTCATGGAGCCGGTCCTTCACCTCGCTCCAAAGGGCTGCGTTCTGGAGGCTCTCCTCCACGATCCGGTCAAGCTCCTTCTTCTCCGTGATACCATGGATCCTCGGGCCGTAGGCCACGTTCTCGTACACCGACTTGGGAAAGGGGTTGGGCTTCTGGAAGACCATCCCTACCTTCTTCCTGATGGTCACGACGTCGGTCGACGGGCTGTAGATGTCCTCCCCGTCGATGAGGACGCTGCCCTCGACCCTGCAGGAATCGATCAGGTCGTTCATCCGGTTGAAGACACGGATGAGGGTGGACTTGCCGCACCCCGAGGGGCCGATGAGGGCTGTCACATGGTTCCTCTCCACCTCCATGGTGATATCGGCAAGGGCCTGCTTCTCCCCGTACCAGAGGTTCAGGTTCTTTGTCGTGATGATGGGTGTGCTCTTCTCCATGGGGTTACCACCTCACGGTCTTCTGGTAATGGCCCCTGAGGAGGATGGCGACGCTGTAGATCCCGATGACGGCAGCAAGGAGGACAAGGGCGGTGCCGTACTGGTTCGTCCTCGCACCCGGCACGTTCGTGGCAAGGACAAAGAGGTGATACGGGAGGGCCATGACCGGGTCGAGCGGGGACGTGGGGAGGAACCGCTGGGAGAACACCACCGCGGTGAACAGGATGGGGGCGGTCTCCCCCGCTGCCCTCCCGATGGCAAGGATGGCGCCCGTGAGGACCCCGGGCATGGCGGGCGGGATCACCACCCGGCTCACGGTCTGCCACCGCGTTGCCCCGAGGGCCAGGCTCCCCTCCCTGAGCCCCTGGGGGACGCACTTCAGGGCCTCCTCGGTGGTCCGGATGATGGTCGGGAGGACCATGAGCCCCAGGGTGACCTGCCCCGCGATGAGGGACACCCCTAAATGGAGGGAGAGGACGAGGAATGCGAAGCCGAAGAGGCCGAAGACGATGGAGGGGGTCCCGTTCAGGAGGTCCACGCCGGTCCTCGCGAGCCTGACGAGGCGCCCTTCCCGGGTGTACTCGACCAGGTAGATGGCGGCCCCGATGCCGAGAGGGAGGGCGATGCCGATAGCCCCTGCCACCAGGTACAGGGTGCCCACGATGGCCGGGAAGATCCCCCCGCTCCTCCCCAGGTCCCGGGGCACCCCGGTGAGGAATTCCCAGGAGATGGCCGGGAGGCCGTTTGCGACGATATTCCAGAGGATGACCCCCAGGATGAGAACCACGAGGAGGGTTGCACCGGAAAGGAGGGAGAAGGCAATCTTCTCGGCGATTTGTGGGGATACTCTCCTCCTGAGCAGGATGAAGGCGACAGTCACAACGAGGATGGCTGCAGCAGCCCTGTGCCCGGCAGAGAGATCGATGGCGAGGAGCACGAGGGCTCCCAGGGTGGCGATTGCAGGGAGCCGGAGCTTTGAGTAGATGCCCCTCAGGGCGCGGGTGATCCTGTTCCGGAAGGGAATTCTCCTATCAGTCTGGCATTGGACAACCGGCACCGGTCCGCTCCGGATCCTTCCGATAACCACCGTTGCGGCCATGTTCACGAGGAGGGTGATGGCGAGGAGGAGGAAGGCGACCCCGAAGAGGGCATGGTAGTGGGCGCTTCCGGAGGCAACCTCCCCCATCTCGATCCCCAGGGTGCCGGTGAGGGTCCGGATAGGTGAGAAGACGTTCGTGATGGGGGAGGGGATGATGGCCGCGTTCCCTGTGACCATGAGCACCGCCATCGTCTCTCCGAGGGCCCTGCCTGTGCCCAGAATGATGGCGGCAGTGATCCCGGAGAAGGCCGAGGGTATCACCACCCGGCTCATGGTCTGCCACCGGGTAGCCCCTATGGCCAGGCTCCCTTCCCGGAACTCCCGGGGAACTGCTCTTATGGCATCCTCGGAGACCGAGGTGATGGTGGGGAGGGCCATGACGGCAAGGAGGATGGAACCGGCGAGCCAGGTGAGGCCTGATCCAAGGTCGAAGGTGACCCGGAGGACCTCGGTGAGGATGACGAGGCCGAAGAAACCGTACACCACGGACGGGATCCCTGCCAGGAGCTCGATGGCAGGCTTGAGGATGCTTCTTGTCCGGGGAGAGGCGATCTCGGCGATGAAGATGGCGCATCCCAGGGAGAGGGGGATGGCGATGGCCATAGCGCCGAGGGTAACGAGGATGGTGCCGGCGATGAGGGGAAGGGTGCCGTACTCCGGCGGGATCCCCGTCGGATCCCAGGTACCTCCGGTGATGAAGTTCCCGATCCCGGCCAGCGGGAAGATGGGGGAAGCCTCGAGGAAGAGGTAGGCCAGGATGAAGAGTACCGAAACGATGGCGGCGAGGGATGCAAGGAAGAGGAGCGCATGGATCGCCTCCTCCTTTCCGAACCGCCAGGAGGATCCGGGCGCGCCTGCAGGCTCCGGGTGGGCGGGAGAATGGCAGGTTACCCCGGGGTCGGGCAGCACCAGGTTATGAGGGGATGCAGGCCCCGGGGAATGTCCTAGGATAGACATCAATCGGTTCACTCTGTCTCTCCCATCTCCCTTCCGAAGAGGGGGGTTCAGGAAAGGGGCACGAAGCCCTGGTCCTGGACGATCTTCTGCCCATCGGGGGAGAGGATGAAGTCGATGAAGTCCTTCGCGAGCCCTGCCGGCTGGCCTTTCGTGATCATATACAGGGGCCGGGAGATGGGATACTGGTGGGAAAGGACCGTCGCGATGGTCGGGGCGACAGGCTCTCCCTTCGAGTAGATCTTCACTGCCTTGACCGAGCTGTCAACATACCCGAGGCCCACATACCCGACGGCTGCCGGGGTCTGAGCTACCGTCTGCTTCACGGCCCCGTTGGAGTTCATCTCCCGCATGTCGGGCCGGTACTTCTCGTTCTTCATCACGGCCTCGCTGAAGTAGACCCGGGTACCCGAGGCGCTGTCACGGCCGATGATCACCGGGAAGGTGAGGGTGCCGCCCACAGAGTTCCAGCCCTGGTAGGTGTCATTATAGAGCCCGCGGACCTGGTCCAGGGTGAGGCTCGTCACCGGGTTGGAGGGGTGGACGATGAGCACAACGGCGTCGGTTGCGACATCAACCGGAACAAGGCCCGGGTACCTGGCCTTCTCGGCATCGCTGATCTCCCGGGAGGACATCCCGATATCAGCTGTGCCCTCCCCGATAGCCTGCACCCCGACGCCCGAACCTCCGCCTGAGACCTGGATGTCGGCGTTTCCGTTCTTCTCCATATAGGCATCGGCCGCTGCCTGGGCAATGGGGAAGACCGTGGTCGAGCCGGTGACCCGGAGCTTCCCTGCAATCTGCTGGACGGTATACGTGCCCGACGGTGCCGGGCTCACGGTTGCGGAGGGAGTCATTGTTACCGTCGGCTGAACCGGTGGTGTTGTGGCCGGAACCGTGGTTGCCGGAGCCGGTGGGACGGGGGTCTCCCCGGCCTTTGGCATGGTCTGAGGTGCTGTGCACCCCGCGGCGATGATGGCGAGGACGAAAGTTCCTGCCATGAGCAGGGTCAGGATATTCAGCTGTTTCCGAGAAGGTGCCATTCTTCACCGCTCAGGTACTCAGCAGGGTGATTATATAGAGGTGTTCGAAGTAAACTATATATCTATATATAATATCCATAGATACATAGAGATCAGGCTACGTGGTTGCCATGGAGGTCAGGAAGGTCCAGGTCACCGGCGGGGCGTCGTACATCATCTCCCTGCCCAAGGAATGGGCGAGGTCCCAGAAGATCGGCAAGAACGACCCCCTCGGGGTGCTCGTCCAGCCCGACGGGACACTCCTCATCACCCCGAAGATATCCCCGGAGGGGGTCACGAGGGAGCGGACCTTCGATGTCTACCCGGAGATGGACCCGGTCTTTCTCTTCCGGCTCCTCATCGCCACGTACATCGCCGGCTACTCCATCATCCGTCTCCGTGCCGCGGGCAGCCTCCCCCCCTTTGTCCGCTCTGTCGTGAGGGACTTCACCCAGATGACCATCGGCCAGGAGGTGGCCGAGGAGACCGAGGCATCCCTCACGGTAAAAGACCTCCTCAACCCGAGGGAGATGCCCATGGACCGCACCCTGAGCCGCATGGCGGTCATCGTCCGGTCCATGCACCAGGATGCCATCACCTCTCTCCTCACCGCGAACAGCGAGCTTGCGGTGGACGTCATGAAGCGGGACAACGACGTGGACCGGCTCCACTGGCTCGTGGCCCGGCAGTACAACCTGATCCTCTCTGACCCGAACCTCGCCCGGTCCATGAAGATCACCCCGGGGACGGCATCGAGTTTCTACATCCACTCCCGGCTTGTCGAGCGCATCGGCGACCACGGGGTGCGTATCGCGGAGAACGCCGTAAAACTCAGGGAGAAGCGGCTCGAGGCCGCTGAGAAGAATTCCCTCAAGGAGTCCATGGATATGGCGCTCCGGCTCTTCTCCCTGGGGATCGAGGCCTTCTCGTCCAGCGACCCGGGGGCGTCCCACCGGGTCATCGAGCTCGCAGCCCCCCTGGAGGCGCGGTGCGCCGAGATGGACGCCATGGCCCAGCACCACAAGGGAGAGATCGCAACCGCCCTCGTGGACATCATCGGCTCTATCAGGAGGATCGGGGAATACACCGAGGATATCTGCGAGAACGCCATCAACCACCTGGTGGCAGAGGGGATGCTTGTGCCGCAACCGGGCGCGGGGATCTCCAGGGAGAAAGGATCCTTCCGGGCTACCCGGTGACCGGGCCGGCCTTTGCGTGCCCCTTCTCCGGAAACTATAACATGATCCGCGGATCAAGGAGTAATCCGGGGTGGTGCAGTGGAGGGTTCCCCTGTGATCGAGGTCGATGACCGCTCGTTCCATGACCAGGTGGAGAAGGCGAACCTCCCGGTGGCGGTGATGTTCTATACCCCGACATGCGTTCATTGCCGTGCCATGGCGCCCTACTATGCCCAGTACGCCCAGGAATACAAGGACAAGGTCCTCTTCGCCCGTGTCGATGTATCGGTGAACCTCTTCACGGGCGAGCGCTACGGGGTGAAGGGAACGCCCACCTTCAAGTTCTTCTGCCAGGGGCGCCCGGTCACCGAGCTCGTCGGGGCGGTCTACCCGGCTATCCTGAAACGGACAGTGGACGAGGTCCTCGTCCACGGAAAGGAGTGCATCAGCAAGTCAACCGAGATCGACTACGAGATCAGCGGCTACGCGTGAATCAGGTATATTGCTCCTGTTTCTACAATAAGACAATCCGGATAATTCAGCCTTTTTCCTCATTAAGCGTTTTATTGCTCCGATTTCTGCACTAAGCGCAGTCCAGATTTCTCAACCTTTTCCTCATCAGGCGGTTTCATGGGGAAGCAGTTGATCTCTGCCCGCAAGGGTTTTCACCCCCGCCGCCCGGGCATCCCCTGATTTGCGACAGGGTGGTGAGACCGAACAACAATACCCTCATCACCGATGGAGGATATGATACTGTATGGCACTGATCGGCCTTCTCGTCCTTCTCCTGGTCATCATCGCCTTTGCAGCGGTCGTGTACTTCGTCATCAGGAACATCGGGCACCTGGTGATCAACTCGATTGTCGGGCTCGTGACCCTTCTTGCCGTGAATTCCTTTCATGTGATGCAGTATGCAGGGAAACCCGACATCGGGGTTGAGTGGATCACGGTCATCATCTGCGCCCTCGCCGGGCTGCCCGGGGCGGTTCTCCTGGTCATCCTCGCCCTCTTCGGGATCACGCTCTGATCCCGGGGATCCGCCGTCACTGTTTTAGTATTCATCCTGGGGCTTTGAGGTCACCGCCTCCTCCACTTCGGGTGCGAGGAGCCAGAGTGCTTCGCGGACCTTTTCGCGGATCCCGGGATCCCGATGGTCCTGCATCCGGTCGAGCCTGGCGATCACCCCCTGGCTGACCAGGGCTTCTTCCTCCCCTGCATTAGCAATGGCGATGATGATCGCAAGGGCCGATCGGACGATGTGCATATTTCTCTCCCCGAGAAGGCCGGTGATGATTTCGATACCCTCCCCGAGGATCAGATCGTCAGGCCTCCAGTCCTCGTCCTCGGTGCTCACCGCCAGGGCTTCAGCTGCGGTCTCCCGCACAGCTTCCCTCGGATCCGCGAGCCGGGCGAGCAGGTCCCCGGTGATCTCCCGTTGTGCCTCCAGTTCTTCTGACATCTTCTTTCCCTGCCTCTTCAGGTCGATGGACGGGAGGGTACTGCACGGGAAGGGTTAAAAACCTGATGGTTCCTGGGGCCTGAAACGATCCCTCTCAGCCCATATCAAATTCCCCGCGCCGGGAAGGAGTGTACCGGCAGGTTCACCGGGATCGGCTGCGAAACTCTCCCGAATTCTTGGGAAAAAAAGGTTGATTTCAGGGCGATCTACTTCTTTGTCACCTTCGCTTCCTTGAACAGGTACTTCGCGACCAGGAAGATGACGAAGGCGATGATGATGAAGTTGATCAGCTCACCGAGGAATGCCCCCCATCCGATCTTGAAGGGCCCGATGGCAAATACCGCAGTCTTCCAGTCCCCGCCGGGGAGCAGGGGCGCGATGATGGCCATGATGATGTTGTCGACCAGGGACTTGATAACCGCGGTCGATGCAACGCCCATGATGAAGGCGATGGCAAGGGGGATGACCTTGTACTCATAGAGGAAGTCCATGAACTCCTTGATAAGACCCATTTGTAAAACACCTCGCACAAAAGAAGGCAAACCCCCTATTTATCCATTGTGAAATGGTGCTGAACGGACGGCCCGATCCCGGGCCTGCCCCTTGAGCCTCCTTTTTGCCAATTGAGAGAAAGCGTATATAATCCATCTGCTCACGCTGGTGCATGAAACCGATCCGGGTTCTCGGGATCCTCCTCGTCATCTCCCTCGCGGCGAACCTGTACCTGGCATCCTTCCCGCTCCAGGGAGACCGGGCGGATCTCGCAGAACTCACGAGCCGGGTGAATATGCTCGAGTCCGAGAATGCCCGGCTCTCCATGCAGGTGGACAGGGATAATGCGACCCTCGGGGGGTACCAGAGCCAGCTCGGCCTCTACCGGATGCAGCTCCAGGAGCTGACCGGCCTCATTAATGTCTCCCCATCGGGAACGGGGCCGGTAGGATCGGCAGTCCTCCAGGGCCCTGCCGTTCTCCAGCAGATCCAGTACGACAGGGACAGCCCCTTTGCCAGGGGGCAGGTCGTCCAGTCCGGGGTCATGCTGAACATCACCGCAGAGGTGAAGCCCGGGAAGGGGCGGGTCCTCGTGGATACCAAACCTCTCATGGGGCTCGTCTTCCAGGACGCGGCCAACACCGCCGTATACGTTGCCCAGAACCGGACAGGGATCTCTCTTGTCGGGAGCGACGTGATCTTCTCCATTAACGCGCCCGGCCAGGTACCGGCTGTGGACGGCCCGAGTGCAGGCGCCCTGATGACCCTCCTTGCCATCTCAGCTCTCGAGAACAAGCCCCTCCACGAGGATGTGACCCTCACCGGCACCATCGACCAGGACGGGAATGTCGGGGCTGTCGGCGGTGTCGTCGAGAAGGCCCGGGCTGCCAGGGACTCCGGCAAATCCGTCATCCTCCTCCCCAGGGCGAACGCGAACCTCCTCCAGTACACCCAGCAGACCCGCGAGTACTATGGTTTCAACGTGATCCAGCAGGTCCCGAAAAGCGTGGACGCGAAGACCTATGTCGAGGCAAATATCGGGGTGAAGGTCCAGTATGTCGATACTATCGATGATGTGTTCAGAATCGCGACCGCTCCGGGCTAGGGGCCCGCCCGGATCACGACCGGTTTCCAACCGGTCGGATCGCGTCCGGTTATCAACCGTCCGGATCGCGACCGGTCAGGGACCGGCCGCAATATGTCCGGTTAAAAACCGTCCCCCACGCCACCGGTTTGAGAACCGTTGGTCGCCACCGGTTTGACAACCGCTGGCTCTGCCTCGGATTTGAAAATCCTCGGCCTCTACCTCTGGTTTGATAACCCTCGGCATTGCGTCGGGTTATCCAATCCTCCGCTCTGGCTCCGGTTCATAGAACCGTCCCCCACGCCACCGGTTTGAGAACCGTTGGTCCCCACCGGTTTGACAACCGCTGGCTCTGCCTCGGATTTGAAAATCCTCGGCCTCTACCTCGGGTTTGATAACCCTCGGCCTTGGGTCGGTTTCACTGAAACCTCCCCAACCCAAAATCATATCAACTCCTACCCCCATCAATCTCTGGTTTCGGATTCCGAAGCCTCTCTCGAGGAACTGTTATGCCGCAGGGAAAGACATACCCCTACCCGTCAGGCGATGGTGAGGTGAAATGGGTCTCCACGGAATGGCTCGCAGACCACCTGAAAGACCCGGGCCTCCAGATCATCGATTCCCAGCCGAACATCCATGACTACCTGAGGGGCCATATCCCGGGGGCCTTCTATGTGGAAGAGAACCATTTCAGGATAGCCCAGGAGAGGCCCGGGATCTTCCTGCCTCCCGAAATGGCCGAACTGCTCTTCCGGAGGCTGGGTGTCCGCGCCGATCTCCCGTTGGTGGTCTGCTCAAGCTCCGGCCCCCTCTCGGCCTGCACCACCTTCATCGGCGACGGCCTGGAGCAGACGATGCTTGCCTACACCCTCGCGCGGTACGGCCACCGGAAGGTCCACATCCTTGACGGCGGGGTCGACAAGTGGCAGGAGGAGGGGAGGCCGCTCTCCCAGACCTTCCCCCGGGTCGTGGAATCGGACTTCAGGGTCCAGCTCAGGCGTGAATTCTTCGTGGAATACAACGAGGTGAAGGCCATGAAGGACCGGCCCGACGTCATCCTCCTGGATGCCCGGCCCTCGCCCGTGTACGAGGGGCAGGGACCCTGGCCGAAGCCCGGCCACATCCCGGGGGCCGTCAACCTCCCCTGGAAGAGCCTCATGGACGATAAAAACAAGAAGCTCCTGAAACCGGACGACCAGATCCAGGCTATCCTTGCCGAGAAGAAGATCACCCCCGACAAGAATATCATCTGCTCCTGCGGGACAGGGAGGGAGGCGACCAACGAGTTCTGCCTCTTCAAGTTCTACCTCAAGTACCCGAAGGTGAAGATCTACGAGGGGTCCTTCACCGAGTGGTCCATGTTCCCTGATAATCCCACAGTGACCGGGAAGAACCCGAGATAAGGGCGGGCACCCTTCACGAAATTATTTTATGGAGGATGCGGAGCAGGTTTGCAAGGAACCGGCGCTGCCTCTCCATTCTCCTCACAAAGATGGCCTCTTCTGAGATGAAGAGCTCCTTTAAGTGGTAAATATCGGTTTTCGGCGAGAAGAATACGTAGATGGGTATCCCCGCGAGGATGACGAGCCCGCCAGCGAGCTTGTCAAAGAGGGATGTGGAAGCGAGGAGGTAGATGCAGATGGCGGCGCCTGCCCACGGGAGGATCCCGATGCCGCGCGGGGTCTTCTCATCCCTCCTTGCGAGGAGAGTGAGGGCGAGGCAGGTGAGGAGGAAGGAGAAGGCCATGTTAAAGACCGAGAAGGAGATGAGGCCCGAGATGCCGGCAACCAGGGAGAGGAGGAAGGCGATGATGCCCTCTATGATGAGGGCTGCGTACGGTGTCCCGTACCTGGGGTGGATGAGGGAGAAGACCCTCGGGAAGAGGCCGTCGATGGCCATGGCATAGGAGAGCCGGGCGGTCCCCAGGATCCCGCTCTCGTCCGACCCTGAGACCGAGACGAGCGCGCCTGCAGTCATGAAGATGGCCCCTGCAGCCCCGAAGAGCGCCCCGCCCACCAGGATGAGCGGGGTGGCCGACTGTGCAAGGGTCTCCCAGGGAACCATGCCGAAGACGACGAAGTTCGTGGAGAGGTAGAAGGCCGTGACCACGAGCATGCCCGAGATGATCGCCTTCGGGATGGTTTTTGTCGGGTCCTTCACCTCGCTCGCAGGGAGGGTCCCCATCTCGAAGCCCACGTACGCCCAGAAGATGAGGACGAAGGCGGTGCCGACGTTTCCGAACCCGAGGGGCGCGAAGGGGGTGTAGGTGGAGAGGAGCCTCGAGGGGTTGAGGGCGAAGACCGCGAGGCCCGCGACGACGAGGGCAAGGAGGGGGAGAAGCTTCACCATCGTGAGGAGGTCGTTCAGCCTCCCCGCGGCCCGGACACCCATGATGTTTACCAGGGTAAGGGTTGCTAGGAAGGCCCCCTTCACAAGGATCTCGGCGGGGGTGCTCAGGGGGATGAGAAACTCAAGGTACTGCACAAAGGCGATGGCAAAGACCGGGAGGGCAAGGATCTCGGCGATCCAGAGGGACCAGCCCGCGATGAACCCGAAGAAGTCATCGAAGGCCTCGGAGACGAATGCGAACGGCCCTCCCACCCTGGGGAGGAAGTAGCCGCAGTACGCAAAGACCAGGGCAAGGACCGTGGCGCAGATCGCAGCAGCGATCCAGACCACGATGGCGAAGGGCCCGACGAGCCCTGCCGTGAGGGCCGAGGCGATATAGATGTCTGCCCCGACGACAGACCCGATGACGATGTTCGTCAGGTCAAAGAGGGAGAGGTCCCGCCTGAGTTCCATGCCGTTTGAGGGTATTTGACCGGCCCCTTCATGAGAGTATTGATCCCGGGACAGTGGTAAGGACGATGAGGGCCACCCCCATGATCATGATAAGGGCGCCGAGGATCCGGAACCGGAGTCCCTCCTCCCTGAAGACGAGGCCGCCGATGAGGACCGAGAAGAGGATGGAAAGCCTCTTCACCGCGATGACGTACGGGACGATCTGGAGGGTGTACGCGAGGTTGATGGCGATGGTCGCCCCCGTGAGAACCAGGCCGAGGGCGAGCGCCGCGGAGAAGGCGGCGCCCGGGGGGACCCGTCTCCAGCTCCCCCGTACGAGGGCGATCACCCCAAATGCTCCGCCGATATAGAGGCATGCGAGGGCAGAGCCGAACAGGGTATCCGATGCGAGGACCACCGCCTTGTCGAAAGGGAGGGAGAGGCTGTAGAGGAAGGCCACCCCGAGCATGGTCACGATCCCCTTCCAGCGTGCCCTGTCCCAGGGAGAAGAGGGCCCGGACCTGCCCGGGGACACCTGGATGCAGAATGCCCCGAGAACAATGAGGAGGATCCCTGCCATCCCGGCAGCCGTCGGGACCTCACCCAGGACCACGAACGAGGTGCCCATGAGGAAGACCAGGGTGAAGGTGATGATGGGTACCGCAAGGGAGAGGTCGGCCCTCCGCAGGGTGTAAAAGACGAGGGCAGCGGCGATGATGTTGATAGTGCCGGTGATGACAACCGGCTGGAAAAGAGCGGGGGAGACCTCCGGGAAACCCCTTGCGAAGGATATGAGGAGGAGAAGGGCCGAGGTCGCAAGGAATGCCCCTGCAGCGAGCACCTCGTCCTTCACCGACGCAAGAAACCGTTTCGCCAGGGCATAGTACCCCGCGTCCAGGACGGCTCCCGAGAAGGCGAGGATTGCCCAGAGCATACCGGATCATCTCTCCATTGCGGGTAATAAGGGGTGGGGGGCGTCTCTATGACTTGCTTATTCAGACCCAAATCCCTTTCTTCAAAAAACCTGAAATAATGATATATGAGCCATGAGGCCAGTCATCAGGAGCAGAAAGACTGGCTCACCTCGCGAACTCTTCTTGCGGTCCTGGGCCTCATATGTATCCTCATCTGCGCCTCCCTTTTCCAGTTCGTTCTCTTACCCAAGATACATGCTTACCTTGTGAAATACCAACCCAATGAGACCCTTCATCCCGAGATAACCGGAGGTCCAGATCCTGTCATCACCGCAATGCTGCTTCAGGTAAATGAATCTGAAATGTTCAGGACTGTTGAAGACCTGCAAAAAATTCCCACAAGAGCATATGGAAGCCCCGGGAACCGGGAGGCCGCAGAGTACCTCGACAGGCGATTATCAGCGTATCCGAATTTATCAGTCGAGTACCAGGGTGGAGAACTCAGGAACGTCATTGCTACTCTGCCGGGCCAGGATCACGCATCTGAGGAGATTATTCTGGTGGGGGCCCACTATGACAGCAATTCAACCGATCCTTCTCATGCTCCGGGCGTCACGGACAATGGCTGCGGCGTTGCCATCACGATGGAGCTTGCCCGGGTGATGAGCCAGTACCATTTCCCCAATACCTTGAAGTTCGCGTTCTGGAATGGAGAAGAAAGTAAAGAGGGGGAGTTTTCCCTGGGGAGCACCTCGTATGCTCATCAAGCTAAAAACCAATCTCTGGACATCTCGCTCTATCTGAATTACGATAGCGCATGCTATGATCCGGCGAACCGTTCGGTAATTGATATTATGTATAACCTGGAGTCCCGTCCGATGGCTGAAGAAATGGTCCGTTCTAATGGCCTTTACGGAATAAATGCCACTCTTACCTATAATCTCTTCAACTGTGTTGATGATATGCGTCCCTTCTGGTCAGAGGGGTATCCGGCGATCATGACTCACTCTGAATCCCATGGTTATCGCCATACCCCCAAAGATACCCTTGATAAAGCCTCGTTCCCCTATGCAAGAAAGAACGCCCGGCTTGGAATGGCAGTCCTGGCACATTATGCCGGGCTCGGGAAGAAAGTGTCTGGAAATCGTTTTTTCCTTCCATTTTTTCCATTCGTAAGCCAGACAAGATCGCATTTCATGATTCCAGCTCAGGTTCCATAAAAATCATAACATATAAAATATATATTATAAAATAGGTGACGATGCAATTTTCAAAGAGGAGCCAGGGAAGGGATTTATCGACTGCCGGTGATCGGCTGCTCCGGTTGAAGATGGAACGGCCGGGCCAGGGGGCAGCGAGTATGTTCGCACGTCCTCATCCAAACCTTTTCGACTCCGGTGAGAAAGGATGAAGCAGGGTCCGGTGATCTTCCTCGTCTTTCTTATCCTCTTCCCTGGGTGCCTTCAGGACGGGCATTCGCGAAACCCCGATCTTCCGGTTCAGGTCTCTCCGGGTACCACGGCCGTCGTGGTCCAGCCCCTTCCATCCCTCACCGAGACCACAAGCCCCACGACGATTACCACCATCCTTGCTGTGGCAGGCCTGGGGGAGAAAAGATCCTTCACGTTCACCTCCGGGGGTAATGATTACTCATTCACCATCCCGGTGGCGACCATTTCAGATCCGGGGAGCACAGAAACCCGGAACTGTCCCCTCATGTCCTGGAGAACCGGAGATGAGGAACGGCTGGCTTCCTACTATGCCGGTATCTTCAAGGATCCGGGGGAGGCACCGCTCTACGATGCACTCCTCGGGGAGTTCCGCCGCATCAGGAGGATGGAGGGGCTGAACGACGACGAGTACCTCGAACTCCTCACGCATTTCGTCCAGCAGATACCCTATGATCCCATGGCTCCTATCTGCCCCAGGCGACCGGATCAGGTGATCCAGGACGAAAAAGGGGACTGCGACGAGAAGAGCCTCCTCCTGCTCGGGCTCCTGAACAGGGAAGGATACGATGCAGCCATCCTCCTTTTTCCCGGCAGACACCATGCGACCGCGGGGATCCGGATCGAGACCGAAGGGCGCCCGTCCTTCCGGGTCTACGAACTCAGGGGCAGGAAGTACGTGTACATGGAGACCACCCGGCCTTCTTTCATAGGCCTCTATCCTGATGGGTTTGAGAATGAGAACCCGGTCATCATACCAACCGGAAACGGCACCATCACCTACCGGGCCATCAACGACGTGATGCACATCGTTTCGACCCAGAAAAGGATGGAAGATCGATTGCGGTGGATCAATGAAACAGGTACTGGGATGTTCAACGAGATCGAGAACCTTGAGCAGAAACTCAGCGCGGGGACCGGCTACTCCACCCGGGATGAATATGATGCGGACTATGCCCGCTATACCAGCCTTGTAACCCAGTACAACACCTATGTCGATGAATTCGGGAAGATCCGCGATGTGTATCTCTACATACTCAAGCATCAGTGCGATCGGCAGGGAGTGAGCGGGAGGATCGCGAACAGCAAGGTGGAGAACCTGCTTTGATTGTTTTTAAGGCCTGAATAAAAAATGGTTTGAAGATGTAAGAAAATCCAACTGCAATAAATAACCTCCCTTCCCTCTCTTCCACGAGTCACTTGCTCGATTCAGGGGAGGTTTCATTCAATCCAGAACCGTCGAGAAGATCGCTTATCAAGATATATCCCATCAATCTCCCCGCATCGGGTAAATATTTTTGATTGGGAAAAAATAATCATCAGAAAAAAATCACAATAGATATATAGAAAAAGGAGAAAAAATGTTGATACACCTATGGATTACCTCCCTTTTCTCCTGATGTTTATCTTTTTCATCCTCATGCCCTTCGCACTCATGCTTCTTGTGATGCCCCGGAGCATCCGCGCGATGAAGGCACGCGGTTTTGTCGGACGTGATATGTACAAGCCGGATCGCCCTGAGGTCGCGATCAATGGGGGCCTGATCCTTCTCCTTATTGCTCTCTCCTCCATGTCAATCATCTCCCTCTTCTATTCGAAGCACATCCGTCCCGAGAACCATGCGATGATCATGGTCATCGTCCTCTTCGCCCTCTTTGGCCTTGTCGATGATATGATCGATATCGGGAGAAGTGCAAAACTGATCCTCCTCTACTACTGCTCGTATCCCCTCATACCCTTTGTACCTGTAATCCCCCTGCAGATCCCTTTCATAGGCCCTCTGGACCTCAATATCCTCTACCTGCAGCTCCTCATCCCCACCTTCGTTCCCGTTGTCGCAAATCTCGTGAATATGCACTCCGGTTTCAATGGGCTTGCACCAGGTCTCTCACTCATGATCCTCACTACGCTCCTCGTAAAGACCTGGTTCTTCGGGGATATCTATAAGGTTCTTTTTATCATCTGCCTGACCGGCGCGCTTGCCGCCTACTTCCTCTTCGAGAAGTACCCTGCCCAGATCTTCTGGGGAAATGTGGGGGCACTCTCTGTCGGAGCCGCCATTGGGGCCACATGTGTCATCCAGGGATTCATTGTCTCAGGCTTTGTCATGCTCATACCCCACACGGTAAACTTCCTGATGTGGATCTACTGGAAACTGAATATGAAGCGCGTGCCCTTCGAGAAATTCGGGAAGATCAGGGAGGATGGGACCCTGGAGGTTCCAAACCGATTTACCCTCAAGTGGGTGCTCCCCTATTATTTCCGACTCACGGAGAGACAGTCAGCCCTGGCGATGTTCGGTCTCACCGGCCTTTTCTGTATCGCAGGGTTTTTCATTCCGGGATGAGATAAGGAAAGAGAAGAATTATCGAACGATCCGAACTTGTGATGACGTGAGATTTTATGGACCTTGTCACGATACCAAGGGCAATTGCAGGATATATTCTCATCCTTTTTGTACCTGGCTATGCACTCACCTGGGCCCTCTACCCGACTCACGAAGAGCTGGCTTTTATCGAGCGGATAGCCCTCTCATTTGTCCTGTCTATCGTATCCGTAATGATCTCCGTCCTCTTTGCCGACATCTTCCTCGGGATTGATGTCACACCGCCCAACATCGTCATTGTCATAATCATTGTGACCGCTCTTGCTGCGCTGATGTGGTTGCTCCAGGTGGTGTATGCGAAGAGCCGGTTGAAGCGATGGATAGACGGAAAACTCGGAAGGAGGCCGGAAGGTGTTCTTCAGGATCTGAAGGACTCTGATTCTGTGGAAAAATTCTGGAATATCCGATAAAGAGAATTTCTCATGATCCATGTAATGACAATTGGATCTCCCGAGATCTCATCTTAAATGAATCTGGAAATATGTTCATAATTTTACTTCTGGCTGAAGAATGATTCTACGGGCACAGGGTATTTATTCAAGAAGATTTATAATTTTATCTCAGGGAATAATTCCGCAGATTTGGAGCTGAAGCATCATATGCGGATTAACGATATCATACCGCAGCTGGGGCAATTCCATACTCTCAATACGCAACAAGAAGAGAATCTTGGAAGGTTGATTGAAATCTCAAAGACTTTCAGTGAAGAAGCAGGTATTCCCTTTTTTCATTCCGCACCTGTCAATAACAGGACGATTGTTCTTGAGTCCGGTCACCAGCCAAACTTCTTACCCTACCCGGGGGTCTGGAAGAAGGCATTCCTTCTGGATTATATCCGGAGGCATCTCCACGAACTTGGTATGGATGCAATCGCCGTCTTCGGATTCGCTGATTACAACCTTTCGACCGCCTCATATCTCTTCCGGAACCAGGTCCCGGCCTTCAATAAACAGGGGAGTGAAAATATCGGGTTTAAAACCGCGGAAAAGAATCGCTGGAGATGTTTCCATACTCTGGAGAAGCCATCAGAAGAACGATTCCTGGCCGAGATGGAGAAAATAAAGCGGTTTTATGAGGAGAATGCAAAAAATCTGAACTCAAACAGAGAGATGATTGGATACCGAACTGAACAGCTGACGGATCTCCTCCAGAGAAGTTACGAACGGGCCCGAAGCTTCTCGGGGATGAATGCCACGATCTTTGCCGGGATATGTACTGAAATCTTAGACCTTGATATCCTCTTTTTCCGATATACGGATCTCCAGAAGAACTGTCTTTTTATTGAATGCTCGCAGCAGATTCTCAATGATATCGAGAGATATAATTCTGTTTATCATCTTTCCGCCTCCTCTCACCAGACTGGCGTCCCACCCCCAGAAAAGGGAGACGTTCCTTTCTGGTATCACTGTGAATGTGGCGGGAAGGTCCACCTCATGATCGATGCATCCTCTAATTTCATCGGAAAATGTCCTGTGTGCGAGAAAGAACATCGCATCTCCATGGGGCCCGAATATACAAATCTCGCCGAGAGATATCCCCGGATGAGCCCGAATGCCGTTGCACGGAATATCATATTCGCCGAAGGTCTGGGAACTACCCTCTTCATATCCGGTGTCGGCGGCGGGCTTCATTATGGCCTGATTGCAGATGCCATATCCCGGGATATGAATATTCACCGCCCCCTGACGCTCGCATGGCAGTCGAAGGATCATTACCTCGGGGTCGTGCACCAGGTTGCGCTCAAGGAACTGTTGCGGACCTTCCGTCTTACACCAGCAGACCTTCTCGATCCTGGAATAAGCCGGAGAATCGGTGAAATACGGTCTGCCCTTCTTCAGCAGGTCAAGGAAATGCAGGAGAACGGAGGCGATAAAAAGGAGATCCAGAGACTGGAAGGCAGGTTCCTGAACTCCGCGGTGCAGGCTGCAACGGTGAAGAAGATATTTTCCTCAAACCCATCAGTTCTTGATCTCCTGGTCACCTGCGATGCGAAACAAATCTCGAAACAATGGAATACAGGGGCTTCGGAAGCAGAGATCATTCACGAGGATCATCTCATAAGGATGCATGGTGATGTACTCTACCCATGCACTCCTGAATCCCCCGTAGCTCCAGATATGATCCCTGAAGTGTACAAGACAATGGTATCGATTGAGGTTAAGTGATGGCGCGCAAAATCCTCATCATAAGCCCGCACACCGATGATGGAGAACTCGGTTGCGGGGGATCCGTCGCCCGGTTTGTTGAAGAAGGGGACGAGGTTTCATATGTTGCTCTCTCGTCCTGTGAGAAATCCATCCCTCCGGAATATCCCTGCGACATCCTGAAGCAGGAGGTTAGGAATGCCACCCAGGTTCTTGGCATCACCGAACCGGTCCTCTTCGAGTTCGAGGTCAGGGAATTTCCCAGGCTCAGGCAGGAGATTCTCGACACCCTCATCTCTCTCCGGAACGAGATCCGGCCGGAGATCGTCTTCACTCCTTCCTCCTTCGATACCCATCAGGATCACAAGACCACCCGTGAAGAGACCCTCCGGGCCTTCAAGCAATGCACAATTCTCGGTTACGAGCAGCCCTGGAACAACATAACTTTCAACACCCTTGCGTTCATTTCCCTGAAGGAACACCATATACAGAAAAAGATCGAGGCGCTCGGGTGTTACAAGACCCAGAAACACCGGGCATATCTCTCGGGTGATTTTATTCGAGGCCTCGCACTGACCCGGGGTGTCCAGATCGAAGAGAAGTATGCAGAGGCATTCGAGGTGATCAAGTGGGTCATGAGGTTATCGGGTGAGTCATGAAATTGCTCATTGATGTGGCCCACCCGGCTCATGTACACTTTTTCAAGAATTTCCTCGGCGAGATGAGATCCCGGGGCCACGAGATTCTCGTCACCGCGAGGGACAAGGAGGTCACCCTTGCCTTACTTGATAAATACGGCATTCCATACATAAACAGGGGGTCGATCCAGAAAAGCGTCCTGAAGAAAGCCCTCTCTCTCATCAGGATCGATGCAAAGCTGTGGAAGATCGCCAGGGGATTTCAACCGGATCTCTTCCTTGGTATCCACAACCCCTACATTGCCCATGTCGGAGCGGTGATGAGAAGACCCTCGATCATCTTCACCGACACCGAGGGAGTGAAGGTGGCGAGCATGCTCACCTATCCCTTCGCAAGCGCCATCTGCACTCCGTCGTGTTTCCGGGAGGTCCTCGACCCGAGGAAACATGTCAGGTACAACGGCTACAAGGAACTCGCGTATCTCCATCCATCGCGCTTTACTCCACGGGAGGAGGACCTCGGGGACATTGGGCTCTCGAGATCCGACGATTTCATCGTTTTGCGCTTTATTTCATGGGGCGCGATCCATGACACTTCCCTGAAAGGGATTCAGAGTGGTTCTGAGCTGGAGTTCATCAGGGCACTCGAGGAGTACGGGAAGGTGCTTCTCACCTCTGAACGTCCCCTTGCAGGGGATCTGGAGAAATACAGGGTTCGGATTTCACCCGAAAAGATCCATTCCCTTCTCTCCTTTGCACGGCTCTATATCGGCGAGGGTGGGACGATGGCGACCGAGGCGGCAGTCCTGGGGACGCCGGCGATCCATATTGAATCGACGGGAACGGGCCAGGCGACCGGTGAGACCTCCGGGAATTTTCTTGAACTCAGGGACAGGTACCACCTGCTCAGATTCTTCCCCGATCAGTACAGGGCACTTGATGAGGCTGTTGGAATACTCAAAAATTCAGAATCGAAGAGCGAATGGAAGAATAAACGCGAGTTGCTACTTCATGAGAAAATTGATGTCACAGCCTGGATGACCGATTTCGTCGAAAGATACCCTTCGAGTTTTCATGAATACCAGGGCACCGGTGGAATCGGGAGATGATCTCCTTTCATCACCGTTCCAGTGATTCCTATGGTACTTACGGTATAGAGCATTTTTTCAGAAAATACGGTATCCCTGTTGACGTTAACCCCCCACAACCATCAAGGGTGAGCATTGGTTACGGGATAAGAAGCCCAGGCGAGAATTTTAGTATACTGATCCGCGAAAACGAGATCCTGGACGGGATAACGGGATCTCTGGAGGCACAGGGAAAAAAGGCCCCTCTCTTCGAGGTCCCTTCCGATACCGGTGATGACGGCCTTCCCCTGGCCTTCTATTCGTCAGGAGCTCTGAAATATCCCTGTATGAGTGTGACCGAGGCCGGAATTATTATCGGATTTGACCTCTTCAAGGAAACCGGACGCATTCTTTCCGGTTCTTTGGATAAGGTCAGGGAAAAACAGGGCACTTCTGACCCGGATCCGTTTACTTCCGTCCCTCTGGTTGATTTCTACGAATCGCAATTATTCGATGCAATCCTCCGTGCCTACAAGAGAGCCGAGATCCCCCTCGTTCTGGTACCCTTCTGGCCTGACGGGAAAAAGTTCGCCGTCTGCCTGACCCATGACGTGGATGAGGTGAAAAAAACTTATCAGTGGCTGACGTATCCGGTAAAACTGATTAAAAGAGGTAATTTCAAAGGCCTGACACATCAGTTTTCTTCATTATTCAAGAAACTGAGGGGTAAGGAACCCTACTGGACGTTTGATGAGCTGATTCCTCTCGAAGAACGGCTGGGGGTGGTTTCATCCTATTTCTTCCTGCAGGAAAATGCCAGGGTCCGAGTGCAGGAAAGGAAAACATGGAAACACATGGGAAGGCGTTATCGATTGGATGACCCGGCAGTGAAACAGGTACTTGAAACTCTTCAATTAAAGGGGCACGATATCGGGCTTCACGGGTCTTATGATTCCTACCTTGATGCGGCGTTGCTCTCAGAGGAGAAGAAGGAACTGGAGAAGATTCTCTCCGGGCATGTTTATGGAACGAGGCAGCACAATCTGAACTTCCGTTTTCCTGATACCTTATTGATCCAGGAAAAGGCTGGTCTTCTCTACGACTCCACCCTGGGCTTTAACAATACCCTCGGATTCCGCTGGGGAACATGTTTTCCCTTCTATCCTTTCGATCCGAAGGACCAGCGCGGATTGAACATCCTTGAAATCCCTCTGGTCATCCAGGATACGGTCTTTTTCAGGTATCAGGATCCATGGGGCGAATTTTTAAAACTGGTCAAGGAAATCCAGTCGTATCAGGGGGTTCTTACATTGCTCTGGCATCATGCGGTCTTTAATGACGATGAATTTCCCGGGTGGGGCCCCCTCTACAGCAGAATCATCGAGTTCTGCAAACAACAGGGTGCATGGGTTACGAATGGCAGGGAGATTGCGGAATGGTGGAAAGGGAGGGAGTCCATCCGAATAAAAGCTGAATTTGATGGATTTACCATGAAAATCAGGCCTATTCCTGGGGATCATGACATCGCGATATATTTACCGGGACCATGGTCGGTGGAAAAAATCACAAATGCAGGGCTCGTGGAATTTGATCACCAGATAATGGTAATCCGACCGGACGACTCCGCGGAAGGGAGTGGGATCGAGATACAATTTTCAGGGACCAAATAACTGCAATATTTGATAAACAGATCAATTTATCTGATAAATAAATATAATATAAGAATAATACTATTTCTTAAAATATATAAAATATCGATGCGATATTAATTATGATCACAGACAAGAATTATAGAACTGAGTCCGATGATGAAATTTGAGATCCATGTTGCACAGGATAATGAAGCCGGTTTATGGGATCAGATAAATGACAGTTCTGCCCATGGATCCCCGTTTCATACGTGGAAGTGGCTGAAAATAGCCGAGCGACATTCAAATTCGAAGCTTGTTCCGATCATCGGTTTTAGGGATGACGAACCCCTGGGGATATTTCCCCTCTTTTTTGGGAAAAAATACTTCGTTCGATTTGTATTTTCTCCCCCTCCCCGTACTGCACTCCTGTACCTGGGTCCTGTTCTGGCCAATTATGATAATCTAAGACAGGAACGAAAGGAGTACTTCTTTTCCGAGTTCCAAAGTAGGGTTGATCAATATATTACCGACTCGCTTTCCCCGGGCTATACCTACATCGCTCTTCCTTACGGGCTGTCCGATCCCCGCCCGTTCAAATGGTCAGGCTATTCCATCGGCCAGACGTATGATTATTCGACGAACCTGAATGGCAGTATTGATGATGTCTGGCTGAGGTTCAAGCCCAAATTACGAAAGGATATAGATAGGGCGGAAAGAAAGGGAATCCACGCTGAAGAGGGTGGTAAAAAGGAGCTCGAGATCATTTACGACCTTCTCGTGGAAAGGTATCGCGAACAGAACAGGGTTGTGAAGGTGCCTAAAAACTATCTTTTCGACCTCCATGATACTTTCCCTCAAAATATGAAGATCTTCGTGGCAAAATCAGATGACCAGATCATCACGGGATCGGTTGAAATCCTCCACCGGGATGCATTGCTGAGCTGGATAGGATCACCCAAGCCCAAAGATGAGAAGTATCAGTCCCCCAACGAGGTGCTCACATGGGAAATCATGAAATATTCTTATGAACATGGCCTGAAGAAGAATATCCAGCTTGGTACTGCAGGGAATGAGAGATTGTCAAAATATTATTCGAAATTTAACCGGGACCTCAACGTGCGCTTTACAGCCAAAAAAACCACCCCGGTCACGAAAATAATGGAGATCGTGTACTGTTCGGTGCTGAGCCGGTAAAATCACTTTCGGGTCCTTATTCGATGGAGAATATTTCATTAACGTTCAGGGAAATATAATCTTAAAACCTATGGACATTGATTTGAAGATTGCCACTGAGGATGATTCCAAGGGCTGGGATGATATCGTACATTCCTCTCCGCACGGAACCATCTTTCACACCTGGAAGTGGCTCAAGATCGTTGAGAGGCACAGGGGCTGCACATTTTACCCGCTTATTGCGTACCGGGATACCTCTCTTTATGCGATATACCCGATTTTTCTCCAGAAGAAGGGTATTTTCCGAATCGCCCTTTCCCCCCCCTCCCATGCATACCTCCTCTACCTCGGGCCGGTCATTATCGACTATGAGAAGAAAAAGCAGGATAAAAAGGAGAGCATTTTCATCGAGCTCCAGCGCGAGGTTGATAAATTCATTTTTGAGAGGATGAAATGTAGATATTCAAGAATACGCCTTTCACCCGGATTAAACGATTCAAGGCCATTACAATGGAATAATTATACGGTGACCCCCCTGTATACCCTCCGGACAGGTCTTGGGATTGGCAAGGAGCAGATTCTCGAAAGATTTGACAGGAAACTCCGGGTAAGCCTGAACCGGGCAATAAAGGAGGGAGTTGTCGTCCGAGAAGGAAAGAGGGAGGATTTGCTTCTGGTCGAGGAGAACCTGACCCGGAGACGAAAGGATCAGAGTCTTCCATCGACCGATCACGTCGGATATCTCCTCGACCTGTATGATCATTTTCATGACAACATGAAAATATTCCTGGCATATCACCAGGATGAACTCGTGGGAAGCCTCGTGGCCCTCGTCTACAGGGATATCATGCACCTCTGGATAGGGACCCCGAAAAGCGAATTAAAAGGCGTATATCCCAATGATCTCGTCCAGTGGGAGGCGATGAAGTGGGCCTGCGACCACCAGCTCACCTATTTCGAAAGCATGGATGCCGGGGATGATCTCCGGCTAAGGGCGTACAAGTCAAAATGGAACCCCGATCCCCTAATCTGGTTCTCTGCAGAGAAATACTCCTCCCCGTTGTTCAGGATTGGAGAACGGCTTTTCATGAAGAAGTAAGACACTGAAGACAGTGGTATGGTTTGATAACCATATCACTAAATCTCCCCTTTTTGAGGTTCTTTTCAGAAAAAACGAGCTTTATATATCCCCAATAGGTTCTCATATAATATATTTCCTTGAGGATCATGCTCTCAAATTTTCGGCATCTGCCGAAGTCCCTCAAAATTAGAACCTTTTTAAAAAGCTTCAAAGCGAGGTAGGTTCCATATGAAACCATTTCCCATCCACACGAATTATGCCCGGGAACGCACCCGGGCCATGCCCGAGAAGATCAGGGCTCACCCATGAGATACATCTGCTCTGGGGTGGGCTCCTAGGGTGCAGCATAACAATAACGGCATTCCCATATCTCCGGATCCTCCGGGGCGAGGTGCGGGCCGATCCGCACGCAGTGCAGGGGATCAGAGGAGGATCGGATACCATGAAGAGGGGGAGGATATTTGGGTATGTCAGGGTTAGGTTAGGGGAGGGTGAAAGTGAGGGTAGTTTCATTCCCCAATATTCGGAATATAAAAAATTTGTTTAGGTCATTTTCTTCTTCATGACCACTACTGCCACCATTACTCCACCCAATATTGCTATGGGGACCGTAACTGTCGGAAATTCAGGGACAGACCCTCCACCATCCCACCCAAGAGGGATGATCTCTCCTGTATTTTTAACCTGGATTCGATATGGACTGGAAGGAATATCTTTTACCTTACCAGATGCAAGTGTCAAGATTTGAATGTAATCAGACCCCGGAGGATCGTATAACGATTCTGCAAAGAGTGTGAAATCTGCATTTGGGTCGGCACCAGGCCTTGGTGTCATTGTAATTAGATAATCACCGGTTTTTAAACCTTTGAATTTAATACCCGCTTTAAGAACTCCATTTGATTCATATTCGCTATATTCTGTTCCAGGAATCTGGTTGGTGAACTTTGATCCGATCAGTCCCTCGGGGTCCTCCACCGTAAAGTATGCCGGGCCATACACAATGACTTTTCCTCCGGCCCATAAGAATTCAACTGTTACCCAATCGTTATTAGTCATTCCAAGATCAGAGAATGTGCCATCGGCTAAATCAATTCCTGCAGGATTAGAGGGACTTCTTTTTTGTGCAGACCATCCGGAAGAACCGCTATCCCATTGAATTTTCCACCACGAGTATGTTATTCCACTAACAATACCCGTCTCTGGGCCGGAAATCACCGTACCAATATCGCTCGTGGATACCGATCCACTTTCGCTCCCACCAGGTGTTGTTCTGACTTTTAATCCATCAATAGTTGGGCGAACGCGATCGTTTGTTTTCAATATATCCGAACCAGCAGAGGTTATGAGAAGATTCGTCTCATCAAATCCGCCGTTATAATCATTTAGATAAGCGGCTTGCGCTTCAGGAGTTCCTTGAGGAAGATCCTGCCACATTTCTCGTTCTTCGGGGAGGTTCCAATAGTCATCCCTTGTATTCCATGGTCCTGTATCCCATACAGGCGCCACAACAGATTTTCCTTTGTAGGTCAGTCGTACTTGGAATCCATTCCCTCCATTACGACTTAGCACCGTCCTTGAAGGTAAACCCACGAAATGATCATTTGATTGGATAAGATGCCCATTTGCAGTTGTTTTTCCGACAAGACCTTCTCTAGTAGCATATACGGTGTAACTAACACCAGCATTAACAGGGAGAATTACCAACCCACTAACTCCCAAAATAACAATTAAAATAAAAATAATTATGATTTCTTTTTTCTTCATCCTTGCATTCCTCCATGTTTCATTCTACCATCGAGAATTTCCATAACCATCAGCCATATCAGCTCTCGCAGGTCCAGAAAGAATAGAACTCTGAAGTGTTAGACTGAGCGCTGAACGGAGCGAGAACAACCCCGCGAGCAACAGAGCAGTATCCCTCATGCTATATAAAACATGTTATATTTTCCACGGTTGAATACTTCATAAAAATGCAAAGATTTGGAATTCGATGCAGCTATCATAGTTTTTATATTACCTCTGGATAATAAAAAATTTTAACGGACTCCCTCCTAACACCACTGGTCCGATGTCTTCGGGCCATCAATACTGGCATTCCCATATCTCCGGATCCTTCGGGGCGAGGTGAGGACCAACCTGCACCAAGGACAAGGGAGCAGGTGCGGTCCATGAGGAGAGGGAGTATCATCCAAGGTTGCGTGGCCTGCTATGGCCATATACTGTTCGAATTAATGGATATTCTTGCATTACCATTAGGATGAGGATAACTAATTGGAATTTTTTTATGAGTGTGTGCGCACACTTTCTCTCATCCAATTCTTCTTACAAATAAACACGCATGAGAGAAATCACACAACAATTGCTCCGCCCCGTGCTTTGTTTCGTTGTGTGATTTGCGCGTCTTCTTATTTCAAAACATTAATATAAAGTTTTCTCGAATATGACACCAATGGAAGTTCGCCTCGCAACCGATCCGGATAGCCGGTTATGGGATGAGATTATTTCTTATTCCCCCGATGCAGCAATCTTCCATACATGGAAATGGCTCAAAATAATGGAGAAACATTCGAGGAAAAGAGTTCTTGCAGGCCCTATAAAACCAGTTCTCTATCCCTTAATGATTTCCACCGAGGATGAAATTTTCAGTGTCATCCCGATATATCTCTTTGATGGGTTTTTCGGGAAGATGGCATATTCGCCTCCTCCGGCGGTCGAATGTGCATATTTGGGTCCGGTATTCAATAATTGCCAATCCCTCATACCTAGGGAACGATACCACCGTTTTTTTGAATTCCAGGCTGCACTCCATGAATTTTTGGTGAAAGATCTCCATGCAAAAAAGATCTTCATCCGCACTCCCACGGGATTTGAAGATCCCCGCAGCTTCTCCTGGGGTTCCTATACAGTTGCCCCGAAATTCACTTATCTTTTGGATCTTGGGGGTGGAGAAGAGTTCCTCTGGAAGAACCTCCGGAATACCGTAAAGAAATCCATCAGGAGGAGTGAAAAAGTTGGCATCGAATTTCTCGAGGGAACAAAAGAGGATCTCGAACCGCTCTTTCGCTTAATGAAGGAGAGGAAGAGAACAAGGGCATTGATGAAGTATTTCCAGGAGATCTATGATGCGTACAACCCCCAGAATGTGCGGATCTTCACAGCCAGCCACCAAGGGGAAATCCTGAGCGCCCTCGTTATTACAGTCTTTAAAAATAGGGTATCCTCTTGGTTTGGAACACCACGGATGTCGTACAAAGGGGTGTCGCCAAACGAATTCCTCCACTGGCATCTCATCCAGTGGGCCATCGAACAGGGCATGGAGTGCTTTGAACTTGTAGGGGCCGATGATTATCCCTTATTTGCCTTTAAAAACAAGTTTAATGCCACGCTGGCACTCAATTACCGGCTGGAATGGAATTCTCCGGGATTCCGGGTCATCGGCATGTTATATAATATGCTAAAATAGATATCCATCCTCTCAAAGATCAGGAATAGTTACAAATACAATGAGCAGGGTACTGATAATACTCTAGTTGATCCTATGCCCAGATACTCCCGCTGGGTCAGCAGGTCCCTGATCCTCTTGTCCCTTGTGATCACGGTCCTGCTCATCTTTCCAGTCGATGCCCAGACCCATCCATCGTTGCTCTTCAATGATATCAGGGATACGCCGGGCTACCAGCACCGGACCACGGCTCCGTGGAGTGATTATGAATCCTCGATCATCAGCTATGCCGATGATTATCTGTCCGTGGACTTCTCCAGCAGTAGCCTGAGTCAAAGCACCCGGGCTGATGACGCCCAGGATCTCGGTCTCGCCTACCAGATCACCAAACAGCAGAAGTATGCCGATGCGGCCCGGTGGGCTCTCCTTAACATCACGCCTCCGCAAGCCGGCCGTGATAACCAGGAGATGAACTCCCTGCGGGGCTACGCCCTTGCTTATGACTGGATACAGACCACCCTCAGCGCGGCGGATAATGCTACCATAAGGGACAAGATGGCAATAGTTACCGATCAGGTGTACAAAGATCTCAATAAAAACGGTGCCTATCGGGGGGTCATCCAGTTTGCCGACTACGATGGACAGGCCTACCCGGCAGTCGGGATCATGGGGTGCGCCCTCTCCGACTACACCAACCCCCTCTCCCTCTCCTCCACGCCAGCCGACTGGCAGAAGGTGGGGACCGACTACCTCTTTGTTGACGATAGCGTGCTCCATGACACCGGTGGCCGGTCCATGTTCAGCTTCGGGTTTGACGAGGCATCCGGAAAACACCTGAACGGCGCCTACAAGTTCTATGTGAGCGACTCGTTCCTCTGGTGGTTCCAGGTCTACAGCCACTTCAAAGGGACGAACATCCTCGGGGTCTACCCCGCCGCCAGGCGGGCCTTCACCTCTGAGCTCTGGGAGTCAATGCCCAACTATTACAGCAATAACTATGTTACCCTGGGTAACACCCTCTGGGATTACCCGCTGGGGCTCCTCAACCTCTATGATCCCGATACAAGAGCCCAGGTTCTCAACTACCTTGACCATGTCCAGAGCACCTCCTTGCTCCCCTACTCACGTACTTTCAGTTCACCCTCCAGCCGGCTCCTCTACCTCGTCTACCCGGACACCAGTGCCATGCCCCGCACGACTCCCTCCTCTACGAGCCACCTGGATCCGAACGCCATCTACCAGGTATTCCGGGGGAGCTGGGCCGAGGACTCCGATTGGCTCTCCCTGGTCACCTTCAATGTCAATACCTGGAGCAACCGGGACAGAATGCATCACGACCAGCTGGGTATTGAGTATTATAGCAGGGGCGACCTGCTCCTCGCCGATGCAGGAGAGGATAAGCATGTACAGGATGCGTACTATGGCGACTTTGAGATCCATCACAATACCATCGCCCTTGAAAATCCCAGATCCCCCTTTTCTCTTGCGGCCTGGTCGAATAGCCCGGCGCGCGGTATTTTTAAAGGGGATACGAGCGGTATCACGACACCGGTCACCATAGATACCCTCGTTCAGACTTCATGGGTGGAGATGCTTGCAGGGCGGGCTACCATTACTGAAGTCATCGGGAATGGTTGGTCGGATTATTATACCCTCTCACCCTCCGTTCAGTTTTCCCGATCCATACTCTATCCCAGCAGGGATTACTTTATCCTCATCGACCGGCTGCAGGGAAGCGAGACCTGGACGTATCGGAATATCTTCCGTCCCACCAGCCTCTCTATTACCCCCACATCAGGCTCAACGGTCGGGAATGTCCAGGGAAGCCTTACCTTGGGAGGAACTCTCTTCAACTGGCTGGGCCTTGACTACAAGAGAGAGACCTCCACTGGCATCACTACGAACTCCCTGAAATGGACGACCCGGAACCCCTATGGGGACAATGTCAACCTGGAAGTCTTCACCAGCCCGGCCTCCGAGGTTTTGGTCACCAAGCACGTGGGGAGAATTGCGGGATACGACGAGAAGAATGAGGTGTACTCACCGATTATCTCCTTCCGGACCCCTTCGGTAAATAACCTCTACCGGGTCACTGTACTCCTTTCCCGCTATGACTCTGAAACTGCGAAGGAGCCATCGGAGCTTGTGGTGACCGGGCTGGGTTCCGCCGTAAAGGTGCATAATACAACATTTGACGACTATATCTATGCTGGCAGCGGTTCATCATCATTCGGACCATTCTCTACCGATGCGGAAACGGTCTATACACGCGTAACCACTCGACCTGTCAACTACACCATGGCTGGCGGGAGTTATCTGAACTTTTCAGAGAGATCATTCCTGCGAGTTTCCGAGAATATCGACTGCCTCGCGGCAACAGAAAAGGCCGACCGGATATCGTTGTACATAAAGAGCGGATCGCCAGGTTATACCATATCCCTCTTCCAGCTTCAGCAAAGTGTAACCGGGGTCACGATAGATGGTATTCCCTCTGCATCTTGGACAAATACTGGTGATACCATGACATTTACCGCTACCCAGGGCGCACATCTTGTGGATATCCTCACTGCCCCGTTCCCGAACCGGCCCCCGAGCCTCGATCCCATCGGGAACAAGACCGTGACTGCTGGATCCCCGCTCGCCTTTACCATCAGTGCGACGGATCCCGATGGGAATGCTCTCACGTATTCAGCAGCCGGGCTCCCCTCAGGGGCAATATTCGATGCTTCTTCGAGAACCTTCACCTGGACCCCTGCAACCTCCCAGAATGGGTCCTACCAGATGAAATTCACAGTATCAGATGGATCACTCACCGATGACGAGACCATCTTCATTACGGTTCTTCGGGTTGGTGCCCCCCCGAACCAGCCCCCGAGCCTCGATCCCATCGGGAACAAGACCGTGACTGCTGGATCCCTGCTCACCTTTACCATCAGTGCGACAGATCCCGACGGGAATGCTCTCACGTATTCAGCAGCCGGGCTCCCCTCAGGAGCAATATTCGATGCTTTTTCGAGGACCTTTACCTGGACCCCTGCAATCTCCCTGAATGGGTCCTATCAGATGACATTCACAGTATCAGATGGATCACTCACTGATGACGAGACCATCTTCATCACGGTTCTTCGGATGGATGTCCCTACTTCTCCGCCGATCCCCCCCGACTCCGGCTCGGATTCCATGGTTTTTAGCGTGGAAATAGTTACACCTCCCCCTGCAGAACAAACCGTTGTGAATAAAATTTCTGGAGAAAAAGCAGTAATCGAGACCGAAACACCTCCGGAAAAACAATTATCTACCACTACGCCCCGTTCAACCGTAACGGTTTCAGAATCACCAGGAGAACCTGCAATTGCACAAAAAAATAATATTTTAACTGATTTTATAAGTAATTCGGGCATTTTGCCATCTCTCCAATATTTCGTGAATATTATACAGAAAATATTTTCTTTTTTTAAATTTTAATGCTTCACCCTCACGACGATACTCCTTCGATTCGGGCGCCGCCGGATCCGGCCTCTCTTCACCGGAGGAACGAGAGATAGCGTACCTTATGCATCATGGACTATGGATAATAGCACCATGACCTTAACTCTTGGTCAGGGTGAAAACCAGTTTGATATTTCTACGATACCAGCACCCACCCTTACACCCACACCAACAGTTACCATAGCAACCACAACACCAACCTCTACCCCAACATCAGTCCCTCCAACCCAGAAGGAAGCCTCTAATGGAATGAGTTCCTCACCTGGACCCGAAGGGGGCGTGTCAATCTCTTCAGGGGAGATATCACCACAGAATGACAAACCTCATGAAATTGAAGCTGCCCAAACCCCGACGATAGAGATGGAATCCATCACGGGGACACCTGTCTCAATCCCACTCACGATCCCACCAACGACTCCCCCTCAGCGAGTGATACCAACAACTAGTGCTCAGGAACCTATTCCATCCGGTAATGATGTTATTGTGGCCATCGAAATACTCAAATCCGGCTTTATATCCGGAATAGGACAAATATAGAATTCTCTAAAAAATCTATGGCATTTTTAGATGCTTACTGACTTGAAGAGTTTTTCGTATCTTGTAATCAACTCAGAATACGAGAAATTATTTTATAAGGGAATATCTAAATAAAACATATTTTGATGGATGATAAAAATCGAACAGCTTACTTGAGCGAGGAAATTGTTGATTATTACTCTTCCATGAATCACCTATATCCGCCAGAATTGAGGATATTAGGTAAATTCGAAGAGAAATTACCATCGATGAAAATGCTTGATATTGGCGTCGGTGGTGGAAGAACAACACAATTTTTTGGCCAATTGGCATCGGCGTATATTGGAATAGATTATTCTCAAAAAATGATCGATGAATGCAGAAAAAAATTTGGGAACTCGTTAAAAATGAAATTTCAACAATGTGATGCAAGAAATATGGGAGTTTTTCCCGAAAATTTTTTTGATTTCATTTTCTTCAGTTTCAATGGTATTGACTATATGTCACATGAGGACCGGATCCAAACTCTAAAGGAAATCATAAGAGTGTGTAAAAGGGGAGGATATTTTTGTTTCTCTACTCACAATTTAGGTTTTATTGAAGAATTATTCAAATTTAAGGTAACCCTTAATCCAAAGACTTTTCTGAGTCGTATCTATGATTTTATTCGCATACGGCTCGAGAATGAAGATCTTGAGGTTTTAAAAAGGAAAAATTATGCAATTATTTGTGATCAATCTCATAATTTCAAAATGACAACGCATTACATCAGACCCATAGACCAGATAATGCAGTTGGAATTCATCGGGTTCAAGAAAATACAAGTTTATTCCTCAAATAATGGGGCTGATGTTACAAATTACGAGGGTATCAATAATAATTCCTATGATCAATGGTTATATTTTCTTTGCGAAGCATGATACTCAGCCAGTTCGATGAAAATTCAATGATTAACAATTCTCGAAATATTTCCTCTGAGATAATTACCTTATGCCCAGCACGTTCAAGACCTTAAATACTTTTCCCTTCACATCGATAGTATATTCTTCCGGGAAAAACCCTGGTTTTTCGATCACAATGCGGTGAGATCCCCTCGTCATTGAAATCAATGCTTCACCCTGGCTGTTTGCATCAAACCTTTGGCTATCCACAAGGATGCTCGCATTTTTGACGCGATTCCCTTTCTCATCTTTGACTGTAATACGGGTCTCTCCTTCATAGATGACGGGGAGATCCTTTTTGAAACGCTGTCTCTGGATATCCGGTTCGATTGTTATCCTTTTCTGTTCGGATGATTTTATGTCAAAATTAATATAAAGGGTACAGGTTTCACCTGTTATTGAATTTCTCAGGATCTCACCATTAACCGCGTGGTATGGGCATATGTTCTCGAATGCAGGCAAAATAATCCTGTAGGTCACTCCTGAAACGTATTCCTGATTGAGATTGTTCGCGTCCAGAATAACGTAATCCAAACCTTTTGTTACTTTCACCGAAATATTTTGAATGGATTTGAAATGGCTGGCAAGGGTAGTAAGATCTGAAGAATTCATCCCCATGGATCTTGAGGATGTGAGGATGGACTCAAACTCATCCCGATACTGGGGATTGCCGACATCCCGTGCATCCCAAAGAAACAGCGCCATCCCCCCCTCGTGAACGACTGAATTGAGTGTCTCATTCCAGTTTCCGAAAATTTCATCCGAATTAGAATATGAATTCAGGTTTGAACTGAATGGCGTGGCTACCGGTAGGAGCACCAAACCGGTTTCTTCTCCATGATAATATCCAATTTTCGGATTTCTCAGTCCCTCTCGGTTGAATTCCATGAGGGGAGGAGGAACTGAATATGCGGGGATGAACTGGAAGCCATTAACTGATACTGCTTGGATAGCGCCAAGGTTATACTTGAAGTATTGAAACAGTATCCCTGTCGCATCGAATCGATCTTGAAGATCCTTCAATTCGGTACTGATATCCAGGTTTCTGGAGGTTTCCTTGGAAATATCCATAAACATTATCGGAGTTACAGTCGCTTCACTTCCGAAGAGCTGTCCGGGTAAAATTAGTTCATTATACCTAATATCGTAATTCTGAATCAGTGATACACCCGCATGAGGGAATCCAGCCCCATCTTTTGAATCAAATAATCCTATGACGGCTATGGGAATTTCAGCCTTCGGAAACTCGTATGAAGAAATTGACATATAAATATCGATATTTTTCCCTGCGGTGTTGCGGTCTCCTATCGAAAAAAATTGGACCTGGGTGATGGGTTCTGATGGTGATAAAGTACAATCCGAACGGAGAGAAACGCTCGAGTAATCGTAGAGTGTTGACCCCCTGTAAGAAAGCATCGATGGGTACGGGGCAGAATCACTGTATCTGATCAATAATCCCGTGTCATCCTTCTTGAAATGCGCGTCATCGAATTTTTTATCCCTTAAAATCACTGAATCCTGGGAGGGATAGACTACCTTGTTTACCACAGTCTCGTCGGGATACGTGATCTGGTTAAATGAAAATTCTGAGAAGGGAGCAAAGATCGAACTGGATTGCTGAACATTCATGGCCGAACCTGATCCCGTCCAGTCATTCGCAACGGTAATTTTTCTCCGCACAGCTCTTTCAAAAAATGAGTATTCCACGATGAGAGTCGCCCAGTTCTTGGTTTGATTCTCATTCCTGATTGTTGTTTGATACCTGATGGAGTTTCCGCGAGCTTCAATGGAAGGATAGGACAGTTCGCTTAAGTCGTAGGTGGCGAATCCCTCGTCTGCTGTCCCTGGCCATGAAATTGTAACGGTATCGGAAAATGCGCCTTCACCCAGAAAATTTTCAATTTTTGTTCCGATATACCTGATCTGTGGGCTTGAATGACTGAGCTTTACTTTGTAGTAATCATTCTCAAAGATAAAGAGGGGATCCAGATCCTGGATGGAACTGTTACTCTCGACAAATTCGATATCGGTGGTGCGTGTTGTAACAGAAACCGGTTTCACGGGTGGGCTGACATACTGATAAATCCCGTAATTATTATCGGAAGCATAAATGTCATCAAGCAGTTGATTTGAATTCGCCATTAAGAAACCACTGGCTATCCCAAAACCACTCACAATTTTTCGAGAGAAGATCAGGTATTTTATGCCGAATGAACGTAAATCCCTGGTATATGCCTCGGCATTGGAAGAGAAGAAAGAATTTTTCAGATCATCAAGATATCGCCTTGTCTCTGAACCCTCGGGTATACTTGGAACAGCTTTGTTTGCATACAGATTGATCCTTTCCCTGTAATAATATCCGGGAACTCCTTCGTTTGGATTCCCTATCCCGCTCAGCCATATCAAATTTTCTTTCTCGTTGGCCGTTCCGGATATCTGAGGCTGATAGTGTATATTTCCAACTATCGGAGAAATAAGCAGGGGCAGAAAGACTATAAGATAAAATATGATTATCAATCGTTTCCTGCTGGGACCTGAAAGGGATTTGATAATTTTGAAGCGCCCGATAGAAAGTGGGCCTGATCTGCCAATGGTCTGAACAATGGTATAAAATCCAGCTGCAGCGGTGATAGGGATGATGAGATAGAGATAATAGATCTCACGAAGGGCACCCGTTCCCTCAGAAGATTGGAAGGCAGAGGGAAGAATAGCGGCGAAGAACAGAGCGAGGGCAATGCATTTCGTCCTGGCATTAACTGCGATAATGCCTGGAATTGTTAGGAGCGTCTGAACCGGCCCGATCCACACAGGGGTTGTCACAATACCGTGAGAAACACTTTGAATATTGCTGATAAACGGTATGGCGAAGGATTTTCTCTCACTCAAAAATTTTATCCGATCATGAGTGAAGAGAGCCAATTTCCCGAAAGTGTATACCAAACACGACCAAAATAAGGCATATGAGATATTATTCGAAACAAATACATTTTCATATAAAATCAATCCCATATTTTGAATTTGATTCACTCTTAGGATTTTAGACAACGATCCAGTGAGGGTTACTATCATCCGGCCTTTATCAATATATTGTGGAAGAACAAAGGGAAAGAGGTGTACAGTTAGGACATAAAGGACCAGAGAGATTACAATGAGATAAAACATTCCGGTCTCAAATTTCTTCCAAACGAGCGCAGCAAGGAGAAAGTATGCTATTGCGAAGAATAACAGGAACATGTAGGTGCCGGTATGGCTGAAAACCATGGAAAATACCAGGAGAGGAAGTATAATGATATTTCTTAGGTTGAGCTCCTGGACTGAAAAATAGACAATAAATATCAGGAAAATCATCATAAATCCTCTCGTTGAGTAGATGAGGAGGTTCGTGACAAGGAGGGGCATCGAAAGAAGAAATATCAGTGATAAAATTGACTTATTGGTCGAGTCGAGCAGGTGTTTTGAATAAACGTAAAAGCCTATCAGTGTGATGATGATCAACAGGACCGTGAATGAAAAGACGAATTCAAAGACATCCATTCCGGTTACCTTCATGATCAATGATCCGAAGAACCACATCCCGAAGGGATACTCCTGTCCCAGATTTTCGGAAATAAAGGATTTTTCATAAAATTCGTTGAGAGAGCGGGAATCAGTCATCATCCGGGTAAAATAAATATGTGTAACGGCATCGCTGCCAGACGGTGTCTGATATAAGAGGACGGGAACGAAATATGCAAGAACGAAGATCGAGAGCGCAAAAAGCACAAGGTATCGACTATCCTTGCTTAATTGAGAATGATTGCTTTTTTTATCTCCCGCTGGAGTATCAATACGCTCCATCATTACACAAACCATGTATCAAATTATAAAACTTATTGAACTGGGTAAAACCACAATGACCTATTCTATCTGGTATATTCTGCGATAGTTGCCCGAATAAATTTTCACAAAATCCACCTTCCCGGCAATCGGCAATCTTATCGTTGATACAACATTCTCCAAAATTATATCCCTGGCATGAAAATATTTATCGGGTTAATGCTCTGCATTAACTTCGCAATCCATATCGAAAAAGTTCTCTATTTAAATTCAATACAATTAAATAATAATAATAGAAAATATCTGTAATAATCCCCTATGAAAGTAATTCGGGATATTAACGGGTAAACAAAGGTGGAAGATATGGAAGCCGATCAGAAACCATGCAATTTCGTAGCTTTTGAGGTCATCGACGCAACATTTCCGCATAAAACATTGAAAATGGAACTTGAAGGCTGTCGAAAAGCATGTAAAAAACTTGCTTTATCAATCGTATTACGTATTCCAATTATTAATTCTTTTTCAATCTTCAAGTCCAGGCAGAAGAGAGCTTACCCGGCCTCTACAACTTCAAATATACCGGATCCCAACCTGAACTTGCAGCCTGGTGAGTTGGTTCTCATACGCCCGAGTGAGGAAATTTTTGCTACCCTGGATGAGAAAGGGAAATACAGGGGCCTGTTTTTCATGCCAGAGATGGTAAAATTTTGTGGAAAAAAATTCAAAGTATATAAGAAAGTCGAAAGAATCGTGCTCGAATCTACTGGAGAGATGCGAAAGATAATGAGTCCAACTGTCTTTCTTGAAGGCGTATATTGTGACGGTGAATTCCATGACGGGTGTGACAGGTCATGCTTCTGTTACTGGCGAGAGATCTGGTTAAAGAGAATTCAATAAAAATGTCATCGTTACATTTTTTGTTGGCCTCGTTGCTCTGATATGCCATCTGAATAAGCCAATGTAGATTGAAGTATTTCTAAATCCGAAAAAAATAACAAAAATCTCTTTTCTCCCTGATAGTTTCACGGCCCCGAATAGGTAAAATTTTTTTGATCTGCTCTTTACACATTGCATCCAGTATATATTGATAAACATCTCACAATAGCCTAAATAAATTAATCAGAATTCAATGTTAATGCATTGTCTAATTAGTGCATAATAAATTAGTTATCATATATATAATATATCCTATCAAGATCATGCATTTTAAATGGTTTATATATCAAAGCAGACTATAATGGATGTTTTTAGAGTATTATAACCGTTTTAAATAGACATAAGCGAAAAGATATATTTATATATTACCTACTTATAAAGCTAGGTATTTGACCGATAAATTTCAACACGGGGGGAACTTGTTGTGTCCAAAGAAATGATCGTTCAACCACTAATAATGCTTTTATTTATCTATTCGATCGCGATTCCGATTGTTTCGGCAGCTCAGGTACATCCCTCGCTCCTGTTTCACGACATCACGGAAACACAGGGCTATCAGCACAGAACAGTATCACCCTGGAGCAGTTGGGAAAGCCAGATTATTTCTACCGCTGGCGGTTCGGTCTCATATACCGGGGATTATGCGTTGGCCGTCGGTCTTGCTTATCAGATCACGAAACAGAGCACATACGCAACCAAAGGGAAGCAGGTATTGCTTAATTTTGGAACTCCCACGGATAATCTCGCCCGAGCCAATGAACTTGGTGGCTATGCAATCGCATATGATTGCCTTCAGCCATCTCTTGACGCGGCAAGCGATGCAATAATACGGGATAAACTCGCCACCCTTACCGATACAGTTTATAAAGAGCTCAATAATAACGGTGCCTATCGGGGGGTCATACAATTTGCAGATTATAATGGCGCGGCGTACCCCTACGTCGGTATTGCAGGATATGCCTTATCCGATTATACAAATCCCAACCATATCCCGATTTCGACGGGCCCCACCGACTGGATCAAGGCGGGAACCGACTATCTCTTTGTTAACGACCTGCTCCATGATACTGGTGGCCGCTCGCTCTTCAGCTTCGGCTTTGATGAAAGCTCAGGGAAACACCTGAACGGCGCGTACAAATATTATATCGCCAATAACTTCCTCTGGTGGTTCCAGGTTTACAGTCACTACTCAGGCAGGAATATATTTGATGTATATCCCGCCGCAAAACGGGCTTTCACATCAAACATTTGGGAATCCCTCCCTAACCACTACAGCAATAATTATGTAACACTGGGGAACACAAGGTGGTGGGATGAGGAAGCAGTACTGAATCTACTCGATCCTGAGACCAGGTCCCAAGCCCTCCACCACATCGATAGTATCAAGTCATCAAATCTACTTCCTTACTCCCGTGAGTTTACCTTTATACCAACCTCGCTCCTTTACTGCGTGTATCCCGATACCAGCTCGATGCCCAGGCAGAATCCCTCTTGGACGAGCCATCTCGATCCCACTGGAATATACCAGGTCTTCAGGGGCAGCTGGGCCGATGACTCTGACTGGCTCTCTCTGGTCACCTTCAACGTCGCTACCTGGAGTAACCGGGACAGCATGCATCATGATCAGCTGAGTATCGAATATTACAGTAGAGGCGACCTTCTCCTTGCCGACGCGGGTGAGGATAAATATACGTCGGATGCGTATTATGGTGAACTCGACACCCATCATAACACAATCTTGATCGAAAATCCAAGGACCCCCTTCTCTCTTGCGAAATGGTCGAACAGTGCGGCCCGCGGCATGTTCAAAGGTTCGGCATCCGGTATCGAAACCCCTGTGACTGTGGCTAATGTAATTCAGGGCTCATGGATGGAGATGCTGGAAGGGAAGGCAACAATAACCAAAGTCTTGGGGGCAGACTGGTATGACGACCCATCGCTCTCATCCCCCATTCAGTACTCGCGGTCTATACTCTATCCAAACAAAGATTACCTGATTCTCGTTGATCGGGCCGAGGGGAGTCAGACCTGGACATACCGAACGAACTTCCGTCCCACCAGCCTCGTCATTACTCCCACGTCCGGTACCAGTGTCGGAAATGTTCAGGGAAGCCTCGTAATTGGATCGACATCCTATAATTGGCTATCGCTTCCGTATAAAACAGAAACAGGAACGGGTATCACTACGAACTCCCTCACCTGGACGACCCGTAATCCCTATGGAAAGAATGTCAACCTCCAGGTTTTCACCAGCCCCACTTCAGAAGTACTGGTCAACAAGCTCATAGGCAGAATCGCGGGTTACAACCAGGCGAACGAGGTATATTCCCCTATCGTCTCCTTCCGGACCCCTGCATCGAACAACCTTTACCGCGTGACCGTCCTCCTTTCTCGCTATGACTCCGAGACCGCGAAGACTCCGTCGGCTCTCACAGTGACCGGTCAGGGTTCGGCAGTTAAAGTGCACGGCACTGACTATGATGACTATATCTATTCCGGAACCGGGTCCTCGACCTTCGGCCCCTTCACGTCGGATGCCCAGACTCTGTATGCCCGTCTGACCACGAATAAAGTATCCATGTATGTGAAGAGCCCATCTGCAACCGCCACGGTATCCCTCTCCCAGCTGCAGGGTGTGAGTGAAGTGAAGCGTGATGGGGTCATTTATACAAGCTGGACCTTTGCGAGTGGCACCTTGAAACTTACGCCTGGTCAGGGTGATCATCTGTTCGAGGTCTCTACCACTCCACTCACCCCAACCCCAACACCAACTGCAACCCCTACTCCGACCCCTACGCCCACCCCGACACCCACCCCGACCCCGACACCAACTGCAACACCGACACCCACCCCCACTCCTACCCCAACACCTACCCCGACACCAACTGCAACACCGACAGCAACACCGACACCAACCCCCACGCCAGTGATATGTATCGGTGATTGTCCAACACCCACCCCGACACCAACACCTCTCCCTAACCGGCCTCCGGTCCTCGCATCAATCGGATCGAAGACCGTGAACGAGGGATCAATCCTCAGCTTTACCGTTTCGGCAACTGACCCGGACGGGGATGCTCTCGCCTACTCAGTGGGTGCCCTGCCCTCGGGTGCATCCTTCAACGCCGGTTCAAGGACCTTCTCCTGGACTCCAACGTACAGCCAGGCTGGAACATTCCCGGTCACCTTCTCGGTCTCCGATGGTTCCCTGAGCGCCAGCGAGACCATCACCATCACCGTGAACAACGTGAACCGCCCGCCGGTTCTCGCAGCAATCGGGTCGAAGACCGTGAATGAAGGATCGCCACTCACCTTTACCGTTTCGGGATCAGACCCCGACGGGGATTCCCTCCTCTACTTTACAGGCCTCCTCCCAACGGGTGCATCCTTCACAGCCGGAACAAGGACCTTCACCTGGACTCCCACCTATGATCAGGCCGGGATATACCGGGTCAAATTTGTGGTCTGGGATGGGGTTCTCGACGCCAACGAGACTATCACTATAACTGTGAATAATGTGGACCGTGCTCCGGTTCTGGCAGCCATCGGGCCAAAGGCTGTAGGAGAGGGATCGGCTCTCAGTTTCGCGGTAAGTGCAACCGATCCTGACGGGGATACACTGACCTACTCGACAGGTACCCTCCCGACCGGTGCTTCCTTTGATTCGGGGGCAAGGACCTTTTCCTGGACTCCCTCATACAAGCAGGCGGGAGTCTACCCTGTCACCTTCTCGGCAACCGATGGCTCCCTCAGTGACGGCGAAACGGTCTCGATTACGGTGAACCATGTCAACAGCCCCCCATCCCACCCGAGAATAGGGCCGAAGAAAGTGAAAGCGGGATCAGCCCTCACCTTCAGTGTTTCAGCAACTGATCCGAATGATGATCCCCTCACCTATTCAGCGAGTGCAGTGCCGTCGGGGGCCTCATTCGATTCTGGAACCGGAACCTTCGCCTGGACACCCCTCGAAAGCCAGGTTGGAGCCTACTCCGTTACCTTCTCGGCCTCAGATGGTTCCCTCAGTGACAGTGAGACGGTCCCGATTACCGTGGAAGATATAACTGCCCCAACCGACACTGCTACTCCAACTCCCACTCCCACACCCACAGATACGCCTACTCCAACCCCTACCATTGCACCAACACCGGTTCCAACTCTTCCATCTCAGCAGACGGATGGTGGTGGTTATAGTGGTGGAGACGGTGGGGGGGGGGGATCATTCGCCCCAATTGAGAACTTAGTGAATGACCAGCCCGAAGAGAAGAGTCCCAGCAGCAAAGGGATTATTGGAGAGGAGCCGATTCAATCGCAAAACAAGATATATCCTGTTCAGATATCAAGTTCAGAGGCAGTATCATCATCACCTGATCTGGCTCCCCAGCCATCCTTTGTAACCTCCTCTAGTCCTGAAACCAGACCCGTGTCCCCGAAGACAAACGATGTGCTCCCTCCATTTGGTATAAACTCGGTCATCGTATTTGGAGGGACAATAACTATGACATCAGCGGTGAAAAGATTTGGAGAGCCACGCGATTATGACATAATGCTGAAGACCTTGATCAAGGGAATTGGGGTCTTCACTGCGGTAATTGTCTGCTGGCTTGTGATTGCAATAATTTAATTAAAAATTTTCACCGAATCTTTGTTTTTGGATTAATTATACAGGATTCGTTTTATTCGCCGCCGTATCTTTCCGGTTCTCCACCCATAATAGGAACTTGTACAGGAGCTCTTGATCCCCGAGGAGTCGATGGCGATGACGGGAATTACCTCGCCCCATCCGTACGACAGCCGGATCACTTTCTTCAGGATGATATCGACGCGAACCGACCGGATCCTCTGCAGGAATTTCTGCAGATTGCTGAAGTGAGGGATTCTCTCCATCTCCAGGAGCTCCGTGATCCCGCTCATCAGCTAAGATGTGTTGGACGATATTTCGGTAATCAGTCTGCAGAACCTCCTTGAACAGGATAAGGACCAGGTGCTGGTGCTCGGTGTTATTGATTAATCACCTTAAATAATCAAATCATATTTATTGAAGAGTCACCATATATATAGTCAAGAAGAATCTTAAGCAGTCCGCTCATGTGTGATTGAATGAGAACACTCACATTTTATTCGGGTCTCTTCCTTTTTTTCATGGTTCTGCAGAGGGGAGCTGGCATTTTGACGAAACTTATTCTCGCAAATACCATTACCCCCTATGAATATGGCCTGATCACCCTGCTCGCGATCTCGCTCCCGGGAATGCTTCAGCTGGTAACGATGCTCAACTTTCCCCAGATATTGGAACACTCGGAAGAAGGAAGGCAGTACTTCGGATTTTCATTGTTTTGCAGCTTGGGCATGGTGATTCTCATATCGATCCTGCTGTTTGTCTTCCAGGACGGTTTCTTTACTTACGTCAATCTCCCCCTTGAACACCGGGATTTTTTCTATGCTATCATTGTCATTTCAGTTTTTCTTGTTACCATCGTAGGGGATTTTGCGGCCCTCTTCACCGGTTTGAGGCGCTATGCCATTCCAAGCCTCTTTATGGCCCTCCCATCCATCGCAAGATTGATCTTTCTTCTCCCCCTGCTCGTCGCCCAGATCTATTCATTCCAGGTGATCCTTCTTATCTTTGCTCTCTCCAATGCGATCCCTCTCCTCCTTCTCCTCTTCGGAAAGTATCGCAGCCATTATCTGCCGATAACCCCGATTCAGGTCCCAACAGGGAGAATGTTTGGCTTTGGTAGCGCCCTCTTCATCGTCGGGTCCTTCAACAACTTCGGCCAGTCCATCATCAAGATTGCGGTAAGCCATGACCTTGGCATCATCTGGCAGGGGTACTATGATGTCTCCCTCACCATGGTGACCCTGTTCGTCTTTGCCATGTATGCCATGTCCTTCATCTCCATAGCCGAGGCCACAAGTTCAAACAGGGAGAAGATATATGAGAAGGGCGGCCTCGTAGACGTGACCCGGGCCCTCTGGGCCCTTGGACTGCTTGCATTCTTACTCATCGTATTTTACTCCGAATTTTTTGTGAAACTTCTCTTCTCCGAACAATTCCTCGACGCTGCACCCTATCTCCCCATTATGGCCGTTGGGTATCTCTTTCTCTTCCTCCAGACCTACATTGTGAACATCAACCTCTCCTTTGCAAAGACCGTGAAGGAATATGCATATCTCACCAGTGTCTTTCTCCTCATGCTACCCCTCTTTTTCTTCCTGACGACCTATCTGGTGAGATTCTTTGCTGACCGCGGTTATGGGAATGGATTCATCGGAGCCTATGTATCATATACCGTTATCCTCGTGGCCTCCACCCTTCTCATGTTCGTGATTGTGAAGGATCTGACCCCGTTAAAGAAGGTCTTTTATCGCTTCGAGAGGCTGTGCGCATCCTTCATCATCGTCGGCCTGGTATTGTATCTCGGAAGACCGAGCCCGTTCATCGGTATCACAGTTTCAGTCCTCCTCTTCCTGGCTCTTGCCACGGCATCGGGGTATCTGCACCGTGGCCTAATCCATGAACTCCTCGGCCGTTCTCAGGTCTGATATCTATGGCATCGGGGATTTCGGGGATACTTCGATGAAGTTCTCCCTCACCTCCTTGTCGCTTCCGTCAGCATTCGAGGTAGTGAGTTGCACGGTGTAAGTTCCGGCGATGTATGTATGGGTCGGATTCTGCGCGGTACTCGTGCTGCCATCCCCGAAGTCCCAGGTCCATTTCGTTGGTGAATTCGTGGACAGGTCGGTGAAACTGACGGTGAGGGGCTCGGTTCCGGAAGCTGGAGATGCGTCAAAGGACGCAACCGGGGGAGTCTTTGGATTCACAGTGATATAGTTCTCTTTAATCTCCTCATCCCGTCCATCTGGGTTTACAACGGTCAGCTTCACGGTGTAATTTCCCGGATTGATATACGTATGGACGGGATTCCTGTTATAGGATCTCCCCATATCCCCGAAATCCCATTCCCGATAGGTGGGAGAGTTGGTCGACTGGTCGGTGAAATTGACGGTGAGGGGTTCTTTCCCTCGGGTGATGTCTGCAGTAAAGATGGCAACCGGTGGTGTCCTGGGCGCAACAACGATGTAATTGTCCTTGCTATCCTCGTTGCTCCCACCAGAGTTTGAGGCAGTGAGGGTCACGGAATAGCTGCCGGCTGAGTAATTGTGAGTGGGATTCCGGAGATCACTTGTTGTATCATCCCCGAAGTTCCAGGTCCATGATTTTGGATTATTTGTCGAGAGGTCCCTGAAGCTGACGGTCAGGGGCTCTTTCCCGGAGGTTGGCTCCGCAGAGAATGCGGCAACCGGCGGGTTTTCTTTAAGCCAGTAATGCACCTCGTAGGTATCGAAACGGGATGTGAGAACGAGCCTGATTTGCGCAGGGAGGACGGTACCGGTGATATCCAGGGTCATAGGCCTCTCCAGGATCTGTCCGGGATCAAGGATATGCTGTATGCTATTCACTTTCCGGTTCCCAATGAAAAAACTCAGGTTATAAATCGTCGTCCTCCTCTCAAAGGACCTGATACCGTAGATGAAGGAAACGGTATTGCTCTTCGGGTAATTCGTATACGAATCAGGATAGATGTAAAAGGAAGTGAATCTCTCCTCCCGGGATTCTAGGAAGATCAGCCCGGCGGTGAAGATGATGCCAGTTAAGATCGCGAAGACGATGACCTTCTGCATCGGTGATGAACTTTTCAACCAGCTGGTGACAGGCATTCTCATAACCATGAAACCGACGATTGCCGCCCGGGGAGGGTATATGCGCCGTGTTTTATTCCAATTCAATTGATTTGTAATGATAAGGATAAACGCTTTAAGTATTCCTATTACATTACCATTAAATTCCTATATCAATACACCGATCCATTGTCATTCTGAAGGTTTAGGCGTTTATCTCAATGGCAAGAGATTCTCAATATGTATACGGGATCGCACGCAACAATAAATGATCGATAATCTCCCAAATATTTTTAATTATGCCCTTTATAATTATTCATTTTATGATTTTTATGTTTATAGAATGATTATCTCCGCAAAAGAAACGAGATCTTGAGATAACGCGTAAAAAAGAAGTACCAGAATATCACCATCCAGATCGTAAAGATCATCCAGCCAATGTAGATATGCACGTGTTCCAAGACCCCGGACGGTCCATAAAAATAACCACTCAGAGAAATTACATATATCCTAAGAATATTTGCGATAACCGTTCCGACATAGCCTATGAAAATGAAAAAAATCCCCTTTCTGGATATCGCCTGGGGGAATCCGATCAGGACGATAATTGCTGCGATGGTAAAGGTCCCGAGAGACCATATCCCTGTGCAATCCCCTCCTATCTGAAGATATATCGGGATTCCGGATTGGGACATGAACGATATTATGGTATTGTGTGATACTGCCTTTATCCCCGTCAGATGCAATATCGACACATTAAGGAACACAATAATAGGTATGAGAGGGGCTGTTATCCAGTCCATGTGCCGGATGAATAAATCGTATATCTGGTAACCCTCAACCGCGATAAGGGGGATCAATACCGGGAGAATGAAGGATTCCAGTCCAAAAAACCCAAATAAGATAAGCCCAAGCCCGGAGAGGAAAACGGAAAAGTCACCGATTGAATATGACGGGTGCCCCAGGCCGAGGGGGATTCGTAAAAAACTGATAATGCAGATGAGGACCCCTGCAATGATGACCAAGGCCCTTCGGCGCTGAGCAAGGTATTTCACATCTTTTTTTGAGAGATAGAGGATCACGAGACAGGTGAGGATCCAGATGCTTATTGCATCGATCTTCATGTAGCTTTCAGAAGTGAAGACGAGGAAGAGGCTCATCGCAAAGATGACAATAAGAAACCATTCAAGGGCAATTCGGGTAGGATGAAGCGATTCGGGAATTTGGAAATTCATAAAATGACATTCTCCGTGAAGAGACAGCTCCTTAAAACAGTATTTTTCATTCTTAACTATAAATACTCACCGGAAAAATTGAGATTCGTGACCTGGTGTCGATGATCAGTCACTTGGGAGATGATAATATTCTTTGCTGATTCCCGCGTTATTCGTTCATGGACGGCTGGTGAAATTTCAGACCGGGACAATCTCGGATTATTGAGATATTCTGGGTTCTTTCTCCCCATCTCCTGATAAGATCGTTTATTTTTATAAAATCTTGAAAAGAATAGAGAAATAGTACATGATGTAATTCTTCAATTTTCAGAGTGAGGTGCCGCACCATAAACCTCCCGGGAAGGCTGAATCTCAGGGCAATAGATCCGCCCCGTTGGTATTTCCATTCCGCAGGCGGCCTGCTTTTATTCTACAATGCAGATATTATTAGTCCGTGCGAGAATATCAAGGTTATTCCTGACGGTCATGGTTATATCTCGAAAATCACTTAGAAGACATTATATGTAAAGATAGATTATAAGCAAAAAAGATAAATTGATTATAAAACTATCTTTAAACAAATCTCAATTATTTGGTTAAAATGGAAAAAAAGCCCAATACCAAATTATTTAAATAATTTAACTGTGTTAATGTTGGGTTACCCTTAAAAGGTTTGAGGGATGGCGTGCATTTCGAAAGAGTCGCATGTCAAGAAAAGGAGGGTAATTCATGCACATGTTCAGAAGGAAGAAGGTTCTGATCCTTGGGGTCCTGCTCTTCGTGGCTCTCGTTGGCGCAGTGAGTGCCGCCTGCAGCGACCAGACCGACACCGATGGTGACGGAATTGGAAACCTCTGTGACAACTGTCCCCTCATCTCCAATGCCGGTCAGGCCGATGGCGATGGTGATGGGATAGGAACTGCGTGCGACAACTGTGCCGCAGTCTCCAACCCCGACCAGGCCAACACCGATGGTGACAAATTTGGGAATGTATGTGACAACTGTGTCGCAGCCACCAATAACGGTCAGGCCGATGGCGATGGCGACGGGATAGGGGATACCTGTGATAACTGTGCCGCAGTCTCCAACCCCGACCAGGCCAACACCGATGGTGACAAATTTGGGAATGTATGTGACAACTGTGTCGCAGCCTCCAATACCGGCCAGGCGGACACCGATGGCGACGGGATAGGGGATACCTGTGAC
>CAZKEV010000001.1:83335-109561 GCA_964551875.1 uncultured Methanomicrobiales archaeon
CACCGATGGCGACGGGATAGGGGATACCTGTGACAACTGTGATGCGGTCTCCAATACCGGCCAGGCCGATGCCGATGGCGACGGGATAGGGGATACCTGTGACAACTGTGCGGCAGTCTCCAATACCGGCCAGGCGGACACCGATGGCGACGGGATAGGGGATACCTGTGACAACTGTGATGCGGTCTCCAATCCCGACCAGGCCAACACCGATGGTGACAAATGGGGAGATGTCTGCGACAATTGTGTCCTCGCCCCCAATGACGGCCAGGCGGACACCGATGGCGACGGGATAGCAGACGCCTGTGACAACTGTGCGGCAGTCTCCAACCCCGACCAGGCCAACACCGATGGTGACAAATTTGGGAATGTATGTGACAACTGTGTCGCAGCCTCCAATACCGGCCAGGCGGACACCGATGGCGACGGGATAGGGGATACCTGTGATAACTGTGCCGCAGTTTCCAACCCCGACCAGGCCAACACCGATGGTGACGGGATAGGGGATGCCTGTGACAACTGTCTCCTCGCCCCCAATGACGGCCAGGCCGATGCTGACAATGACGGTATCGGCACTGCCTGTGACAACTGTCCCGAAGTCTCCAATGCCGATCAGGCCAACACCGATGGTGACAAGTGGGGAGATGTCTGTGACAATTGTCCTGAAGTTTCCAATAACGGCCAGGCCGACACCGATGGTGACGGGTGTGGAGATGCCTGTGACAACTGTCCCGACACGGGGAATTGCGAACCTCCGGTCGCGGTCCCTGAGTTCCCGACGGTCGCCGTTAGCATCCTGACCATCTCGGGCATGTTCATCGCCGTCCAGTTCATGAAGAAGAGAAACTAACACGCAGTCCCTCTCTCCAATCTTTTTTCTTGTTTGTTTCGCAGAGGTAACCCTGGTATCCGGAAAGCCTGCCTTACATAATCCGAATTGAAATCGGGAGGTGAAACAATTCAGGTGCGGATAAATAACTCATAATCTGAAACTACTCTGGTTTGTTCATGGACCCTGGCGATATTTCAGCTCAGGACAATGTCGGATTCTCGAGATATTCTGGATTCTATCTCTTCATTTCCTATTAAAATCGTTTTTTCTCTATAAAATCTTGAGAAGGAATAGAGAAATAGAACCTGGTGATTTTCTCTCCATTTTCCGGGAGAGGTGCCGCACCTTAAAACTCCCGGGAAGGCTAAATCTCAGGGTAATAGATCTGCCCCCTGGCATTTCCGCTCCACAGGCGGCATACTTTTATTCAACAATCCCGATATTAATGGTTCGCGATAGAATACCGGGGTGATTGCTGGCGGCGATGGTTATATCTCGAAAATCACTTAGAAGCATTCATATAGTATGGTTAAATCTACAAATAATAATATAAACATTTCTGTTATCGGATTCTATTTTTCCTGTAAAAATAGAAAAAAAGCCTTGTGCCGAATTGTTTATATAATCAGAGAGTATTAAGTGGTCATTGCACGATTCCAGCAGAGGGGATCGCATCTCACGTACTGGTGAGGGTGTAATTTCAAAGGTTGTATCCGGAGGGTGCAGACTCCGGGGATACAAAAAAGGAGGAGATGTTATGAAGAAATATCAGAAGATGATGATCATCGGGCTTCTTGTGCTTGCGCTGCTGCCGGGATTCGTCGGCGTCGTGAGTGCCTATTCGATGAGCGGGACGTGCTACATTGATGATGGGACCCATAAGACCGACAAGACGTATGACTATGGTTGCCAAGTTAATGTATGCGTAGTTGGAGGTACCTGTAACATAATTACAGGAAATGCTAACGGAGTATGGAGTGCTGGAATAGGCACAGGCCTTAAGACGTACACTGCCGTGGCTATTGCTCCTACCACAGGCTGGTCAACCGATCCATTAAGTGGATATACTTCTACTGCGCCCGGTGCTAATGCTCCGGGGAAGAATTTCTGGTTTACACCGGTTACAGCCCCATCTTTCACCCCGGCCGCCATCGTGGGCACCATCGAACCAGGTGGATCTGAGCAGGACACCATTACCGTCACGGCAGGAGCCGAGCAGATCACCCAGCTACAACTGGAGTATAACGGGCCGGTAAACAGCTTCCAGGTGGTGTCCGATCCCTCCGCTCCGTTTACTCTCGCCCCTGGTGTCACGCAGACTTTCCAGGTTATCATCAATTCCAAGGCGGGAATCGACCCTGGCGTTTACACGTTCAGCATCGACGTGTACGATAAGAATTATTACGGCGCGGGTCTCCACCGGGTTGTCATGAGCATTCCGGTCACGAAGACGGTACCCGAGCCCGTCCCCATCCCCGAGTTCCCGACCGTTGCGGTGAGCATCCTGACCATCTCGGGCATGGTCATAGCCGTCCAGTTCATGAAGAAGAGAAACTAGCGGATCCCTCTCTCCAATCTTTTTTCTTGTTTGTTCCGCAGGGGTAACCTTGGTATCCGGATAGCCTGCCCGGGATGATCTGAATGGAAATCGGGAGCTGTGACCATTCAGGTACTGGGGTTTTCCGATAGCCAAAGCCGGGCGGGGATCCTTCGTGATCATAAAGGGAAGGTGTATTTCTGGAAAAGAAACGCCCTCCAGGTGTACCCTCGGGGAGATGTTCAGACCTGAAGATGAATCTCCCTGTCAGAGGAGGCAGATTAATTCTTTATGATAGATATTTCTGGATTTCTTGGGATGGGACCGTAGAAAATCAAATGAATCATGTAAACAAATTATTTCGGTAAGTTTATCTTATATAATGAAAAATAATGATAAAGAATATGCTATATATATATTATTTCATTAAAGAAACTCGAATGTGATTGTAAAACATGAAAATCTCATCGTGAAGAAGCGTTTATATAATTTGCGGTCATTATTGAAGTATTATATGCTCTCTCGCTAGTGGATGATATTCACATTCGGGATATAATGGATTAATTCCAGAAAAGCGAGGAGAATGAAAGGAAAGGGGTGTTATGAAGAAGAAATTCGGGGTATTCGCGATCATCCTTCTCATGGTGGCTCTCCTGCCGGGACTTGCGGGAATAGCGTCGGCGGCGTTCCCGGTTGCCATCACCGGGTACGTCGGTGTGAATAATACTCCGGGGTCACCCATGGTCACCCCGCTCTCGGGGTGGACAGTCACCCTCAAGAAGTCGCCCTATACATCCACCGCGGCGACGGCGACAACCAGTTCCGCTGGACTCTACTCGCTCTCCGTGACCTCGGCCCTGGGGGCCGGCACCTACCGGGTCTACGAGACGGTAAAGTCAGGTTATAAAAATTATACGGTAGACTATGCGCAGTTCACCGTTTCGAGTACCTCAACGGGATTGAAGGCGAACTTCACCAACTACCAGCTGCCGGCAGTCACCCTGAACGGCCACAAGTACCAGGACCCCGACGGGAAACACACCTCAACCGCAACCCCCCTTTCCGGATGGACCATCCAGCTCAACAAATCGTCCGGTACGAAATGGTCAACCCTCGCAACCGCAACGACCGATGCTACTGGTACCTACCAGTTCCAGGTAACCGATTATGGCAACTACAGAGTTGTCGAGGTAGAACAGGCAGGATACCAGAAGACATGGCCTGCAACCAACTACTCACAGACGATCAAGGGCGGGCAGACGGGCACGATTACCCAGGACTTCTGGAACGCAAAACTCATGAGCGTCAAAGTCTCGGGACATACGTATGAGGACCCCGACCTGGCCCATACCTCAACGGCAACGCCCCTCGCCGGATGGAAGGTCCACCTTCAGAACCTGTCAGGGACGACCTGGAACGAGATTGCGTCGGCAACAACTGCTACGGGAACAGGGTATTACGAGTTCCTGAACATCAAGGTCCCCGGAAGCTACCGGGTCCTTGAAGATCTCCAGACCGGATACCTGCAGAGCTACCCCGCGAACGGTATCATCAGCTTCACCCTCGACGCGAATTCTCCTGCCCAGGCCGGAGAATTCTGGAACTACAAGGTGCCGGGGGTCGTGATATCGGGGCACAAGTTCCTTGATCCGGACGGGCTGCATACCTCGAAGGCCTCTCCGCTCGGGGGCTGGAAGATCCACCTCCAGAACCTGTCAGGAACGACCTGGAACGAGGTTGCATCTGCAACGACTGCTGCCGGGACCGGGTATTACGAGTTCCCCCCCGTAAAGGTCCCGGGCAGCTACCGTATTCTCGAGGATGCAGTGACCGGTTATTCCCAGTCCTACCCGGTATCACCGTACACATACTCTGTCAAGAGCGGACAGACAGCTCCTGTTCCGGATCAGGACTTCTGGAACAGCAAGCTAATGAATGTCAGGATCTCTGGGCACAAGTATGAAGATCCTGACCTGACACATACCTCAACGGCCACACCCCTCAAGAACTGGGGGATGCACCTCTCCCTCCTGTCAGGTACAACCTGGACCGAAGTAGGTACGACTAAGACCGCCGATGATGGCTCTTACGAGTTCACGTCCATAACGCAGCCAGGCCATTACCGGGTTTGGGAAGACCCTGATCCCGCATACCGATCGAGCTCGCCCGCTGACGGGAAGATCGAGTTCGACCTTGACGCGTTCTCCGCGGATCAGACCGCTGATTTCTGGGACTACCGGCTCCCATCAGTCGTGATCACGGGATACAGCTATCTTGATCCCGACGGGCAGCACACCTCAAAAGCCACACCTCTCGGTGGATGGGAGGTGAAGCTCCTGAAAGGATCGGGGAACCCTGTCACGTGGAGTGAGGTCGCCTCGGTAAAGACGGATAAGAATGGGTACTACGGGTTTCCACCTGTCACCGAAATAGGGAATTACCAGGTCACTGAAGTAGTCCAGGATGGGTACGAGCAGACGTATCCTGTGTCGGTGAGTACGTACCAAATCATGCCCGGACAGGCAGATGCCCTTCCGGAGCAGAACTTCTGGAACACGAAGCTGATGAATGTCGGGATATCCGGGCACAAGTATGAAGATCCTGACCTGACACATACCTCGACAGCCACACCCCTCAAGAACCGGGTTATGCACCTCTCGATACTGTCGGGGAGTCCTGAGACGTGGACAGAAGTTGGGACAACCGCCACGGACAAGGATGGCTACTACCAGTTTACACCGGTAACCCAGCCCGGTCACTACCGGGTATGGGGGGATTCCGATCCTTCCCACAAACCAAGCTCACCGGTTGACGGCAAGGTTGAGTTCGATCTTGATTCGGATTCTCCAGGGGTAACCGCGGACTTCTGGGACTACAGACTCCCCTATGTGGTGATATGGGGATTCAGTTACCTTGACCCCGACGGCCAGCACATCTCACAGGATACTCCCCTCGAGGGCTGGGAGATAAAACTGCTGAAGGCGGAGGGGGATCCGGTCACCTGGGTCCAGGTTGAGTCGGTGACCACGGAGAAACATGGCTATTACCAGTTCAATCCCGTCACCGACGTAGGAAATTACAGGATCGTCGAGATGGTCCAGGAAGGGTATATCCAGACGTATCCTGAGTCGTCGAGTTCATTCCTCATCACGCCTGGTCAGACAGCAACCATCACGGATCAGGACTTCTGGAACAGCAAGCTCATGAGTGTCAGGATCTCGGGGCACGCTTTCGAGGATTCCGATGGAACCCAAACACTGACCACTACGCCCCTGAAGCTCTGGCAGATCCACCTCGCTCTATGGTCTGAAGATCCAGCAGCCTGGAACGAGATCGGGACGGCAACGACTGACAAGGATGGCTACTACGAGTTCACGCCGGTAACGCAACCGGGTCACTACCAGGTATGGGAAGACCCGGATCCTGCCTACAAGCCAAGCTCGCCTGCTGACGGAAAGGTCGAGTACGACCTTGACTCGGGTTCCCCGGGCATGACCGTGGACTTCTGGAACGCAAGGCTTCCGTACGTCATGATATCAGGGCACAACTATCTTGATCCCGACGGTCAGCACATCTCGAGAGATACCCCCCTCGAAGGATGGGAGTTCAGGCTCCTGAAGGCAGGAAGGGATCCCGGTACCTGGGTTGAAGTCGACTCCGCAGCGACGGACAAACAAGGCTTTTACGGGTTCAGGGCCGTCACTGATGCCGGGACCTATCTGGTTGCCGGGGTGGCTCAGGAAGGGTACACCCAGACGTATCCCTCATCGGCGAATACCATTGTCATCAGACCAGGACAGGTTGATCCCATAGAGGACCAGGACTTCTGGAACAAGAAGATCGGAGGAGATCCGGATCCAGATCCGGATCCGGTTCCGGTTCCCGAGTTCCCCACCGTGGCGGTGAGCGTATTCACCATCGTGGGGATGATAGGGGCCGTCCAGTTTCTCAAGGCAAAGGGTCTGAAATAACCTTAATTTTTCTCCCAATTGAAGGGATCTTTCGACCCGGGTAAAGCCATTCAACGAATGGGACCCTTTGGTTTTGTATCTATCTTCCAGAAATGCAGAAAGGTGAGAAAACCGGGCCATCATCGGAGAGCCGCACCTTTCAGCCGGATAACGTGAAAGGGGGCAGGGACCACCACATTGAGTATCTGACGGTTCACCTCAAGGAGGGTTGCAGCCCCCGGATGCGATGAAGAAACCGGATATCCGGTGGTGAATTTCTTGCGTATCAGCGATCTGAAAAGGGTTACTGCCGTTCGGGTGCCTTTGTCAGGCACCTCTGGGTGTACTCTTCGTGCACCTTCCGGCTCGCCTCTTCCAGGGAGAGATTGCAGCAGGTCCAGCCGAGGAACTCGTGGGTCTTCCCGCACTGCGGGCAGTGGATGCTGATCTTATGGGTGTGCATCGCTTCAAGGAGAGACATGTGGGCTATCCAGTTGCTGCAAAGCCGGTCTACATGGCCATTCTTCTTCGGTTGCTGCATAGGGGATCAGTTCGCATTAAATGCAATGGTATTAATTTGCGTTAGACTATATGAATATTTCTCTTTGTATTTATATAAAATATTTGGTTAAATATAAAATATATACTAATTAGCCTTTATTTCTCTTCAGGTCAGGGAAAAAGTAAAATACATTTCCTATATTTTGAAAATACAAAGAAATACCCGGGGATATGGTGGGGCGCATGTAAATCTTCAAGGGAAACCCGGATGTTCTTTTCTTATATATAAAGATATGTATTTCATTCGTCGGGTGCCAGGCCCGGTGGTTCTGGTCCCCCCGAATGATAACCGGAGAGCAACCCTGACGATCTATCCCCGAATCGGGGGACTTGAATGAGCAATCACTTCTGTTTTTCGGGATTTCCCCCTTTCCGCCTCATCGGCTGCACGTTCGCGTCCTTTAGCTCCCCCATGGCGAAGTTGTACCTGTCCCGGATGGTGGGTGGCAACTCGTCCTCAGGGATGGGCTCAAATCCGAAGGTGCGGTAGAAGGGGACCAGCTCCAGGGTCGAATGCATGAAGAGCGTCTCCTTCCCGCACGCCTGGACGAGTGCCTCCATCATCCTCCGCGCGTACCCCCGGTTCCTGAACTCCTCAAGGATAAAGACCCCGTCCACCTCAAGGCCGTCCGGGTGCCTCCGGCACCGGGCCACCCCGGCCGGGACCCCGTCGACAAACGTTGCGAAGATCCGGTCGGTGGCAGGATCGGCCCTCTGCTGGTGGTAGTGGAGCCAGATCTCCTCGGTGATGGGAAACTCTTCAGGTCTGAGCTCCCGGGTCACCACCTCGAGATGCAGGTGCGGGTAATGGACGAGGATCGGCACCCTCGCCTTCTCCGCGATCCCTGCGGCGGTGCGCCCGATCCCTGCCGCCTGCACGTAGTCCCGTTTCCCGAATCTCGAGAGGATGAGGAGGGTCACGTCTTCATCCTCTGATACCCGGAGGATCTCCGCGGCCGGCGTCCCGGCCCTGATAAGCATCCTTGGCCTGAACCCTGCCTTCTCCAGATCCTCCCTCAGCTCATTAAGGCGCTTCCCGGCACTCCTCCGGGCGATGGGGACATCCCATCCATGGAGATCCTCACCCAGCACATGGAGGAGGATCACCTCCCCGCCCCGCGCGAGCCGGGGGAGGGAGGCCACCGCATCAAGGGAGGGCTTCGAGAAGTCGACCGGGACAAGCACCCGGGTGAAAGCCGACCGGCAGTACTTCCCGAGGGCCTCCCCACCGTTCAGAACCCTGTCATGGAACACGAGGACCCCTGTCTTCGCATCCCGGAGGACCGCAGCCGTTACCGATCCCAGGACGAGGCTCCGGAGCGTCCTCCCCCGCGCCCCGAGAGCGATGAGGTCGGCCTTCTCGGCCGAGGCAACCGAGAGAATGGTCTCTGCCACGTCGTCACGGACCCGCTCGTGGACAAGGACCCGGACAGGGAGGCCTGGCGTCCCGATCTCCTTCTTGAGGGTATTCAGCTGTAAAAGGGCCTCCCGGATCCTCTTCTCGATGGTGTGCTGGCCGGAAGCCGTGGCGCCATCAGGCCCTGCCTCGAGGACATGGAGGAGAACGATCTCCTGGATCCCCGGGATCTCGGTGATGCACTGGACGGTCCTCTCGGCATGGGGGGAGAAGTCCGTGGGGAGGAGGACCCGGGCGAACATGGTATTACGGTGGTCAGAACTCTCCATAAAATGCTCGGTATGAACCTGGAACCCGGTGCTCATGGAGAAGGGAAGCATCTCCGAATGGCAAATCCATTCTCCCTGCCGGGAGATCTGAACTCCCTTCTCCCTTCCTCCAATAAGCGCGACAGGGGGAAGGAGTGATCAGGTGCCCGCCGGGGCCGGGAACGGCATCTCGATCCGGTCGAACCGGAGGACGTGGACGATGAGGTTAATCCCGACGACGGTGGTAAGGATAAAGACCGAATCCGAGAGGGATCCGCCGTTTTTCACGAGGAAGAGGGCCCAGACGACCCCGCTCAGGCTGATGAGGTACAGGTAGATCCATGAATGGTACGGGGCGAACCGCGCAAGGCTGGCGTAGGCGTACAGGCCGCCGACGAGGATGAGGACAGCGATAACGGCGATCGAGAGGTTTGCGAGGGCCGTTGAGAAGAGAATCCCGGGAATCGAACCGTCATTGACAGCAGATCCGGAGACCGCGGCTCCCGGGACCATGGCGGCGGATGCACCTGCAGGGATGAGTACCCATGATACGAGGAGGATCAGGTGGGGCAGGGCGGGCTGTCTTCTCATGACTGGCAGACAATAGCGTTTTTTACTTTATAAAAGTTTCTATATAATGCCCGGTTAATAGCACTCGCATCTGGCGTCCTGGTGCCCTATATTCGCAGGATCCCGGTGGATGCAGGGATCCTGGTCGAACCAATGATATTTTATCGATTATGGCTCCATCCATGTCTCCGGAAGGGCCATGGGGAAGAGATCCCGGATTTCCAGGTCGGGATATCAGTCTCTTTACCGGGGAGTAACTTTCATCTCGATTCACATCCAGATCCGGAGGAGAATCACCCATGTCCCGCTACCAGTGCCTTGAATGCGCCTACATCTACGACCCGGCGAAGGGCGATCCCGGGCAGGGGATACCACCGGGAACCCCCTTCGAGAACCTCCCCCCGACCTGGCGATGCCCCGAGTGCAAGATCAGCATCCAGAAGCACGGGGTATTCAGGAAGATCGACGGCTGAGGCGGCCGGTGAATCAGCTTCTTTACCGGATCTCCGGCATCCCGGATTGCCCCGGAGAACGGGCCGGGATGCACGAATTTCTATCTTTTAGTTATATCATAATATTATTAAGGTCAGAAGTTAATTCTACTATACTATGAATAAGGATTACCTCATCCGCCTCATCGCCGAATATAACCCCCAGCTCAGGGGTGAGGCCATCGTTGTACCGGAGTTCCAGCGGGATCTCTATGCTGAAGTCCTGGAGTGGATGGGCAGGAAGGAGGCTATCGCCATCGTTGGTCTCCGGAGGACCGGTAAGACGACCATCATGCGCCAGCTGATGAAGGACATCGGGCAGGGGGTGCTCTTCTTCTCCTTTGACGAGGAGGAGACCCAGAACAAGGAGACTCTCTCCTTCATCATCGATTACGCGCTCCATGTCACCAAGGCAACCCACATCTTCCTCGACGAGATCCAGTATGTCAGCGACTGGGAGGGGGTGCTGAAGCGCTATTATGACCAGAAGGAGGTCAAGTGCATCGTCTCGGGCTCTGAGTCCCTGGAACTGAGCAGGGCGAAGGCGGCCCTTGCAGGACGGATCATCAGCTTCCGGTTGTACCCGCTCAGCTTCGGCGAATACCTCCGGATGAAAGGCATGGCAATCGAGAAAGGGTCCGCTTCCCCTGAGGACTACCCGGGCATGGAGGCTCTCTATCAGAGACATGTTGCTGGGAAAGAGCTGCTGGAGCACGAGTTCCTGGAATACCTGTACAAGGGTGCGTTTCCGGAGCTTGTCAGCGAGGAAAATCCGGTGGTGATCCGCCGGTATATTCAGGAGCTGGTGGTGAAGAAGATCATCTACCGTGACATCCCGGCAATCTTTGAGATCCGGAGGAGGGATCTTCTCTATGAACTCTTCCGGTATGCATGTGTCAATTCTGCGGGCCTCTTCGATATCAGGAAACTCTGCACCATCTTCAATGCGAATTACGAGACCGTGAGCAACTATCTCTTCTACTTAAAAACTGCATTCCTGGTAACATCAGCTGAGTCTTATTCGGGGAGTCCTGCGACACGGCTGCGGAGGAACAAGAAGCTCTATGTGGTCCACCCTGCCATCGCGTTTGCAGTCCTGGGGATGGAGAGGGAGATGCTCTCCGAGGAGATGCTCGGGCAGTTCGTTGAGACAATCTTTGCCGGCAGATATTTCTGGAGGGATAAGCAGAAACGCGAGGTTGATGTCGTGCATGATACGGGGCACCTCCTTCCGGTGGAGGTGAAGTACCGGAACCGGATTGAACCAGCTGACATGAGGGGCCTGCTGGCATTCATGGAGAAGTTCAGGGTTGACCGGGGTATTATGGTGACGAAGGATACCATGGATCGGAGAACCCTTCCGGCTGGAGAGATCCTCTTCTACCCTTGCTGGCTCTACCTGCTGGGGCAGAGGATCTCACTCCCCGCCCCTCTTTCCCCGGCGTGAGCTTCCATACGGAGGCATCTCCAGTCACGTCTCATATTCTGGACCTCCTGGAATGTTCTTCCCTCCGGACCGGGATTCCGGGCCCCGTCCCTTCTGGTGATATGCCCGGGGAACCCGCCGGTGCTCCGGTGCAGGAATCCGGGAGACAAAAAAAGACTATATAGTCATTTTCTCCATCCTTAAGTGCAGTTTTAGAAGAAGACTGCACAGGCAAAACAATGGAAGACAGAAGAATGAGAGGCCCGAGAAGCTTTGGGCCCAGGGAAATGACAAAAACCATCTGTTCGGACTGTGGAAAAGAGTGCGAGGTCCCCTTCAAGCCAACCGAGGGACGGCCCGTCTACTGTCGTGAGTGCCTTCCGAAGCACCGGAAGCCACGATTCTAATCAGAAAGAATCTTCTCAACTCCCTTTTTCCCGAGCGGGAGATCTTCTTGGACAGGTCCCGGGATCTCCGCATGGGTTCTCAAAGAGTATGGACTTCAGGGATCTTCTCCTGACAGGTAATTCCGTCAGGCTATGCGGCTCCCCGGGTCCCGGCTCAAGAAGGAACTTATACCTTGCCACCCAACCGGTGAACATTCATGATACCGGAGTTCCTCAATTTTCTCATCCATATTGACAATAACGTGGAATTCCTGGCGAGGACCTACGGGATATGGATCTATCTCATCCTCTTCCTCATCATCCTCATCGGAACCGGGCTCGTGGTCACCCCCTTCCTCCCGGGCGATTCCCTCCTCTTTGTCACCGGTACCCTCGCGGCCCGGGGATGGCTCGACCCCCTCTCCCTCTGCTTCCTCCTTTCTGTCGCGGCCATCGCGGGGAATTCCCTGAACTACTGGATCGGGAACTCCTGCGGCCTCGAGAACCTCCAGTGCCGCTACCCGCGGCTCTTCAAGAAAGAGTACTTCGATACCACGAACCGGTTCTACGAACAGTACGGCGGGAAGACCATCGTCATCGCCCGCTTCGTCCCCTACATCCGGACCTTCGCCCCCTTCATGGCCGGTGTCGGGCGGATGAACTACCCGAGGTTCTTGTACTTCAATGTCACGGGCGGTATCACCTGGATCCTCGCCTTTGTCCTCGCGGGGTACTTCTTCGGCGGGATCCCCGTCGTCCAGGAGCACTTCGATCTCATCGTCTGGGCCATCATCATCATCTCGGTCCTCGCGGTCATCTCCATCCTCCTCGGTGTCGTGCGGTTCGCGACCTCGGAGGACCAGTGTGAACTTGAAGAGAAGCCGGGTTCGCAGTAATAGGAAAAAAATGAGAATATCCTGTCGTAACAAGGGCCCTTCAGAGAGTATTCTCCTTGGGGGGAAGATGAGTGCTATCCCAGAAAATGTCGTAAAACAGTCCAGGGGAGCCCTGGCAGGCTCCCACATAATTGAAATTTCGTCTCTCGCTACCGGCCCCCCTGCCGGATCAGGGAAAGCACAGAATCCCTGTGTTCCCGGATCTCCCAGGCGCCCGAGAACCTCATGGCCTGCTCAAAGCAGTCGAAGGCATTGCGGTAGCGTTCGGGCGCCTCGAAGCTCAGCCCCTTGTGGTACCAGGCGGGGGCATCACCGGGATCGAGCTTCAGGACCTTCTCGAAGCAGGAGAGGGCCTGTTCATGCCGTTTTAGCCGGGCAAGAGAGATGCCCTTCCTCTCCCAGCCCCGCCCCATCCCCGGCGCAAGCTGGAGGGCGTAGTCAAAGAACTCCATCGCCTTCCGGTCATCCCCCAGATGGGAGAGGGCGATCCCCCGCCCGAGCCAACCGAGGGAGTCTTTCGGCTCCTTCTTGAGGCCCTGTGCAAAGGTCTCGAGGGCCTCGCTGTGCTTCTTCATCATGAGGAGATCGAAGCCCTTCCTGATCCAGGCGGCTTCTCCCCCCTTGAAGAGGTTCATCATCCATGATCACCCCTTTTCCTTCGGGTTTTCATATTCAGGTGCATCCGGGGCGGTGAAATATTTTCTCCCGAAATAAGCACGGGACGGCCCCGGATTCCTCCGGGAGCAGGAGCCTCTCACAGTCAGGCTCTGGTCCGGATGGCGAGGAGGATCGGGGCCGCAAGGAGGTAGACCGCGGTGGACCAGGTACTCCCCGCGAGGGCCAGGAGGATCCCGAGGGCTGAGATCCCGGGGATGATGAGGGACCGGCGGGTATGGAGGAGTACGACTCTCTCGTCAAGGGACTTCTCCACGAGCCGGCGCCCGACCGTCGCGTAGTTCCAGATGAGGAGGATGAGGAGGCCGATGACAAGGAGGTTTGCCTCAAAGACCATGGCAGCGAGAGGGGCGTCGGGATAATCCCCGGCGAGGGCTGTTGAGAACGGGAGGAGGGCCACGAAGAGGAGGCAGCCGATGTCGATCCAGAGGGCGGTGCGGTCCATCACCCGGATATAATGGAATTGGATATGGTGGGTGACCCAGAAACCGGCAAGGACCGCAAAAGCGATGACGTAGTGGAGGAGGTCCGGCGAGTAGAGGGAGACGAGGCTTGACACCGTGAGGGGCGGGAGGGGGGTGGTCGAGTTCGGGAAGTCGAGGGTGGTGACGAGGAGGGTCATCGCAAAGGCGAAGATGCCGTCTGTAAGGGCCTCGACCCGTCCCTTCGTGAGGCCTGTGACCTGCCCGCGCTCTTCCCCGGTCATAACCTTGTCTCCTGTGTACCGGGCTATTTTTCTCCCTCTGGATAAACCTTCCTTCTTCTCCTGCCGGCGGGCATGGCCTTCCCCGCCAGCACCTGATTGCCAGGCCCGGGCAGACGAAGACCCACCAGACAGAGAAAGGATTATGAAGGATGGAGAAGCGAGGATCATCTTATGCCTCGGGTGATTCACTTCGAGATCCCTTCGGGGGATCCGGAACATCTCGCAGAGTTCTACCGCCGCACGTTCGGGTGGGAGATCACGAACTGGGGAGGCCCGGTCGAGTACTGGCTCATCGCCACCGGCCCGGAGAGCGAACCGGGCATCAACGGGGCCATCGCGAGAAGGGATGTCCGGGAGGGGACCAGGAATACCATCAGCGTGGCTTCGGCTGATGAGACCCTCAGGAAGCTGGCAGAGGCAGGAGGGAAGGCGCTCGGCCCGAAGATGGCCGTTCCCGGCGTGGGATACCATGCCCTCTGCCAGGACCCCGAGGGGAACGTCTTCGGGATCATGGAATTGGACCCGGCGGCGAAGTGGACCCCGGAGGAAGAGAAGATGGTGAAGAGGGGGCAGCAGCTCTAGGATCCGGCCGCCCCTGCCATGGCCCGGTCGAGGGTGAAGGCCACCTCGTCCCAGGCCTTCTCGAGGAGGTTCTCGTAGTACGGCACGTCGAACTCAGCCGCCTCCCCTTCTACCTCCACGAGCCACCGGTCCGCGTCCCGCACCACGTAGCCGATCTCCATCCCCGGGGCGAGGGGCGCTCCCATGGCCTGGAGGGCGGCAACGGCCGATGCCTCCGGCGACCTCCGGCTGTAGGAGAGCCGGCTCACGCGCCGGCGGATGACCATCTCCTCCGGGTCGGCCCCGGCGAGCCCCCTGGCGTACCGCAGGTGGATCCGCCTGATCTCCGGGTCGCGCCTCCGGAGTTCCTCCAGGTCCGCCGCTCCCTCCATCACCCCGAGCATCTCCTCCTGCATCCGCCGGATGTAGGCCGGGGTATCGCCCCTCCGTGCCGCGACCCCCCGCACCTTCATCCCGCCCCCTGCCATCCTCCCGTAGTAGCGGTTGTAGGCCCCGTTCCCGTCTGCAAGGGGGAGGAAGGTGAGCCAGCCGTAGGTCTCGAGCTCGGTGGGGATGCCGACCGCCTCCTCCACCCGCTCCTTGAACCTGCCGATCCCCTCCCCCCTCACCCAGACGCAGTCCACCATCCCGTGGAGGACCGAGAGGTTCATCCCTTCTGCGATCTCCTTGGTCGCGAGGAGGATCTCCCGGGAGCGGGAGGTGATCCCCTCGTGGACCTCGATCCTCCCGAACTTGGCGTTCCTGTAGCCCGTGTACCCGAAGCAGGTGACGAGCATCCACTTGAGGACCGAGTCCACCCCCGCGTACGCAGGCGAGGACTTCTTCAGCTGCTTCGACCGGATCCGCATCCCGAGGAGGGGCGCGAGCACGGCAGGGAGGAACCCCTCCCTCCCCTTCCCGTCGGGCACCTCCGGCGAGAGGTTGTACTTCACGATGACGGCCGGGTAGAGGGAGGTGAAGTCGAGCTCATGGACATCTGCGTACACCCCGGGCTCCGGCTGGAAGATCATCCCCCCCTTGTCGCACGCGGCGAGCTCGGAGGACCCCCTCGCCACCTCGGGGTCCCTCTTCCGGAAGGGGACCGCGATCCCCCTCCGGAGCGCCTCGTAGATCTCGTACGAGGAGATGAGGGTCCCGGGCGTGAACCGGGAGGTGAGGTTGGGGGGGAGGCCCGAGAGCCGGGACGCCATGAGGACGCCGGGGAGCCCCCCTTCCCGGTAGACGAAGGACCGCCCGGTGTCGATGACCACCCTCCCGTCTGGGATGAGGGCCGGCTCCTTGTGATACACCCTCCCGTAGCTCCAGTAGGACTTCCCTGCGAGGGGCCGGAACCGCCCGCTCCGGCTGAGAGTCTGCGCGATGCCGAGTTCCCGCGCCCGGCCCACGATCCGGCGGATCCAGATGTCGGCGCAGGGCATCAGGATCACGTCGGGGTCGAGGCTCCCGATGAGGGAGAAGAGATCCTCGAGCAGGATAGGCTCCTTCCCCTCGAGTACCTCCCTCCCTTCGCCCCTCACCTCGATGGGGGGCAGGGGGCCGTCGCGGTAGGGGTTCCCCAGGGCCTCCATCTCCGCCACGGAGAGGGGCACGGGGAAGTCCAGGGCGAACCGCGACTCGCCGGGGTAGCTGCAGGGGACGAGGCCGGCCTCGGCCATGGCCCGCTGGTCGAGCCGGATGTCCACGTTGTAGAGGTCTGCGGCGCAGTGCGTCTGCCCCTCGATCCTCTCCGCGACCTCCCTCCCCGCCGCGACCCGGTAACCGTCAAGGGGGCCGTAGACCGTGGAGAAAATGCACTCCTCCACCGGGTACCTGCCTGCAAGGCCCTCGAGGAGGTCCCGGTGTTCATGGGGATCGGGGAGGTGGAGGAGGAAGGACGGGATGGCGGGGAGGACCCGGCTCCCCTCCCCCCGGCAGCCCCAGGCAAGGGCACGGTCCCGGGAGGACGAGTCAAGGATCCACATCGTCCGCGTCCAGCTCCTTCAGGATCTCGATGAGCACCGAGAAGACGGCGGCCTCGAGGGGGTCGTCGAAGGCATAGAACCCCTCGCTCGCGTGGCGCTTCGCCATCTCGGCCAGGTTCTCGGCGTAGACCTGGTCCTCCTTCCGGAGCGCCCGCCTTGCCCGGAGCCAGCGCCCGGAGAGCTCCTTCACCCCCATCCTCACGCTCTCGAAGGAGCGGCCCATCCGAACACCTCCAGGGTGGTCTGGGCCCCTCCCGGCGGGAGGTCGCGGCCGGCCCGGGGCCCTCTCTCCCCTGCCTCGACGCAGAAGACCCGGTCGGCCCGACGGGCGAGGACCTTCAGGGCCGGATCCGGGCGGGGGGCGTAGAGGACGACGAGGGCCGTCCGCGCCGCCTCGGCGAGGGCCCCGGCGACCTCGGGGAGGAGGGATCCTGCATCCTCGTACAGGGTGGGGTCATGCTCGAGAAAGAGGATGGTGTGGTGCGCCTCCCGGAGGATGGTGAGGAGCTGGAATAGGGTGAAGGCGCGCCTGACCTCGAAGTGAGCGGAACGGCGCCGGATCCCGGTGAGGAGCCGGGAGTAGTTCCCGCAGACGTAGAGGAAGAGGAAGCGGGAGAGGGCCGGTGTCCCGTTCAGCCCCCGGAGCACGAGCTCCTCCGGTGCCATCACGACCGAGAAGGTGCCGCTCTCGAGGGTGACCGACGGGTGGAGCTCGAACTCCATGTGAAGCGTGGAGGGAAGAGGTGACATAAAGCTCTGAGAGCGGGAGGGGCGAAAGTGCCGGGGACCATCCTGAGAAACCGTTTGGATGCCTCTTTCTCGCATTCAGTCCTTTAAACGGGTTTCCAGAGAAAGGAGTACCCCGGGGTGTGCGGGATCGCCTCCGGCCGGTCGCAGGAGGGCCGGATGCCGGCTTCCTGGTCACATCTCGGGCAGCCTTCTGGCCATGTACCAGCCATGAGCGGCGAGAATGACGTAGAGGGGGATGAGGAGGCCGTACGTGGTCTGTTCGCCCTGGATGGCGAAGAGCCAGAGGGTGAGGGTGACGTCAAGCTCGAAGATGAGGTTCCCCCACCAATTGCCTATGTAGAGGTAGCCCTGGCCCGGGAGCACGAAGTTAAGGAAGGCTGCGATGGATGGGTTCTTCCTCACCCGGGGGCGCCTGGAGAGGCCGCGGGGGAGGTACATGGGCGCGATGCCGCACTTCGGGCCGGCGAGGACAGCCTTCCAGCGCACCTCATCATCCCCGTCCCGGAGCGCACGGATGATGGCCGGGATGGCGCTTTTATCCCCTATATCCCCGAGGATCTCCACGGCCTTCACCCTCACGGTCTTCTCATGGTACTTGAGGGCGTGGCTGAGAGCGGGAACAGCCGCGGGCCCCAGGTCCCGGAGCCTGGACCACTCCTGCAGGCCGAGGAGGAGGAAGGCGGCATCCTCGTTCTTCTCCGGCGTCCACCCGAGCTTTGAGAGGGCGAGGGCGGTGCCGTAGCGGACGTAGCGATCAGGGTCCCGGAGGGCCGGGAGGAGGGGTTCGATGGCCCGCGGGTCCCCGATCTCCCCGAGTGCAAGGCCGGTCTCCCACCGGACCTCCACGCTCGGGTCCCGGAGGTGCTGGATCAGGGGTTCGACCGCCCGGGTGTCCCGGATCTCCCCGAGGGCCTCGATGATCCCGAGCTTCACCTGGCGTTTCCGTGTCGGAAGCCTCCTGATGAGGTGAGGGACGGCATCGGGCCCCAGGGCACCGAGGGCCTGGGTCGCCTCCCACTGGATCCTGATATCCGGGTTGCGGAGGGCCCCGATGAGACCGGGGATGTCCGATTCCCTCTTCATGGACTCGATATCCGGGGCCTTTGCCTCGGGGATGGGAAACTTCATGGACGACCCCCTCTCATTTCCCTTCCTCCTCCCGCATGCGGCTCGCTGAGTACCACGTCTGGACAGCGACCAGTGAGGATACGGAGAATGACGCGAGGTAGGGGAGCAGGGGCCCCCATACGAGGGATGCAAGGGTAATGATCATCACATCCAGCTGGAAGATGAGGATCCCGTACCATCGCTCGAGGTAGTCGTACCCGAGGCCGAGGAAGAAGAGGTTGATGAGCGCGGCGACGAACGGGCTCTTCCCGGGTCTCGAACGTCGTGCAAGGCCCATGGGGAGGTGCATCACGGGGATGCCGCACCTGGGGAAGGCGAGGGTCGCCTTCCAGCGGACCTCGCCCTCCGGGTCCTGGAGCGCCAGGGCGCACACCTCCCCTGCACGGGGGTCCCCGATGGAGCCGAGGAGATCCACCACCGCTTCGCGGACAGAAGGATCCCCGTCCTTCATGAAACTCTCGAGTGAACTGACGGCAGGCGGACCGAGGCGTTGAACGGCGGGCCAGTCCTGTTTGGCGATGAGGAAGAGCGCCCTTTCATCTTCATTGCCCGGCTCCCACCCGATCCTCTCAAGGGCTATCGCTGCGCCGAACCTCAAATATTTGTCCGGGTCTCCCAGGGCAGCCACCAGGGACGGGATTGCCCGGCCATCACCGATATTCCCGAGGGCAAGGGCAGTTGCCCACCGGACCTCGATGCTCGCATCCTCTTCAAGGACCCTGGAGAGGGGTCCCGCCGCAAGGGGATCGCGGATATCCCCCAGGGCCTCGATGATCCCGAGCCGTACCGCAGGGTCGTGGTGGTCGATCTCAAGAAGGAGCTGGAGGGTGGCCCTCTCCCCGAGAGCGGCGAGGGCCTCGGCCGCCTTCCACTGGGTGTCGAAGTCGGGATGGGAGAGGAGGCCGATCAGCCCTTTGATGTCGCCTGCTTCCTTCAGGGCCGGAACATCAGGCTGTGCACGACCGGACCAGGGATCGAGCCGGATTCCCACACGCATCCTCCACCGGACGGTTGCCCTGTGGATATTCTTTAAGGTTGTGATGCAGAGCGGTGCGCGGACCAGCCTCCGCAGGGTACGTTTGCATGCGGGATCAAAAAGAGGATCTCTCTCCTTGCCCCTTCACCATTATCCGGTCCGTCCATAGCCTCGCCATGCCCGGGGGGAGAGATCGATGCGATCGAACCGGAGGATATGGACGATGAGGTTCAGCCTGGCAATGGTGATGAGGATCCAGAACGATTCCCCGTGAAAGGGTGAATTCCGGGATCGGTAATCCTTTCTCATCGCATGATGACTACTGTTGGGATGGTTCGGGAGGGAGATCACGGAGGGGAGAACCCGGAGCAGCGCCTCACCCCCGCCATGGAACAGTACCGCTCCTTCAAGGAGCAGTACCCCGATGCCATCCTCTTTTTCCATATCGGGGACTTCTACGAGACTTTCGGGGCCGATGCCGAGCTAGTCTCCCGTGAGCTCGATATCGCACTCACCTCACGCTCAAGGGACCGGTCCGGGAACCGGATCCCCCTTGCCGGCGTACCCCATGACGCTGGCGAGGGTTATATCGCGAGGCTCGTCGGGAAGGGATACCGGGTCGCTGTCTGCGACCAGGTGGAAGACTCCTCTCAGGCCAAGGGCATCGTGAAGAGAGCGGTGGTCCGGGTCGTTACCCCCGGGACGGCCATCGATCCCGGAATGGTGGAGCCCATCGGGTCCCGGTACCTGGCGGGGATATGGTCTGACGGGAAGAACGACCAGGCAGGGCTTGCCTTCCTCGATACGAGCACCGGCGAGTTCTTCCTCTCAGCCTGCGGGACCTCTGGGGGCCTCGCGGATCTCAAATCCGAGATCGTCCGCTACCGGCCGACCGAGGCCGTGATCCCGTCGGCTCTGCCCGACCCATTGAAGGCCCTCCTGAAATCCGAAGGGATCGTGCTCACCCTTGTAGGAGATGAAGCCTTCCAGCTCGCTTCGGCAACAAAGACACTTCTCGATCATTTCCATGTTGAGAGTCTGGCGGGGTATGGGTGCGACCCATACCCGGATGCGGTGAGGGCAGCCGGGGCAGCTCTCCAGTACGCGAAGGAGACGATGCACTCCCCTCTCGGGCATATCACCGGGCTCTCGGTCAGGATCCCGTCCCGGACCATGCTCATTGATGCCATCACCCTCAGGAACCTGGAGATCTTCGAGAACATCCGTACCCATGAGAGGCAGGGGACCCTCCTCTCCACCCTCGATCTCACGGGGACTGCCATGGGCAGGAGGGAACTCCGCCGGCGCCTGGCAGCCCCTCTCCTCTCTGTTGAGGCTATCAACCGGAGGCTCGATGCGGTCGAGTATTTCCAGAGCGAGGCAGGGAAGCGCCGGGAGCTCCGCGACCTCCTCAGCAGGTGCGCGGATGTGGAGAGGATCGCGGGAAGGATCGCCTACGGGAACGCAGGTCCCCGGGACCTCGTCGCCCTGCGGGATCTCCTCGGGCAGATCCCGAAGATCCGGGCCCTCTTTGCGAAGGGCGGGGCCCAGCCTGTCCAGTCCATCCTGGAAAGCCTGGAGACTCTCCTGGATCTCCGCGAGCTAGCGGGCCTGATCACCCGTGCTATCGTTGATGACCCGCCGGCGATTGTCCGGCAGGGCGATGTCATCCGCGAGGGCTACTCACGGGATCTGGACGAGCTCCGGGCCCTCTCCCAAAACACGAAGGACTGGGTTGTGGATCTCCAGCAGAAGGAGCGTGAGCGGACGGGTATCCGGTCCCTGAAGGTCGGGTACAACCAGGTCTTTGGCTATTACATCGAGGTCACGAGAGCCAACCTCCACCTCGTCCCGGCTCACTATACCCGTAAACAGACCACCGCAGGGGGTGAACGGTTCATCATCGATGAGCTCGCCGAGAAAGGCGCCCAGATCGCTTCAGCCGATGAGAAGATCCTCGCCCTGGAAGGGGAGCTCTACACCTCGCTTGTCTGCTCTCTCCAGGCTGAGATTCCCCTTCTCCAGGCCATGGCGAGGGGGCTCGCGGACCTGGACGTGGGGAGCACCCTCGCGGAGGTGGCGCAGGTGAACGGGTATTCGCGGCCGGTCCTGGAAGAAAGCCTCAGGCTCGGTATCCGCGAGGGCCGCCACCCGGTGGTGGAGAGGTCCCTCGGGGGGCGCTTTGTCCCGAACGATACCCTGATGGACGGGAACGGGGACCAGGTCCTTATCATTACGGGCGCCAACATGGCTGGGAAGTCCACCTACATGAGGGGTGTTGCCCTGATTGCCATCCTTGCGCAGATGGGATCCTTTGTCCCTGCGGCCCATGCAACCGTCGGGCTTATCGACCGGGTCTTCACCCGGGTGGGGGCCTTCGACGACCTGGCAAGCGGGCAATCGACCTTCATGGTGGAGATGCTCGAGCTCGCCAACATCCTGAACAGCATGACGGAACGGAGCCTGGTCATCCTGGACGAGATCGGGAAGGGAACCGGGACCCTCGACGGCTATTCCATCGCGAGAGCAGTGCTTGAGTTCCTCCATGGCAGGGCACCCCCCGGGCCAAGGACCCTCTTTGCCACCCACTTCCACGAGATCGTGGGGGTGGAGGCCGAGCTCCGGCGGGTCAAGAACTACCATTTCACGGTGAGGGAGACAGGAAAGGACGTGATCTTTTTGAGGAGGCTCGTCCCCGGCGCGACCGACCGGAGCTACGGGATCCATGTCGCCCGCCGGGCAGGGATTCCCCGGAAGGTCACCGACCGGGCGGCCGAGATCCTCACCTCTGTCCAGAAGGGGGAGGATGGGAGGGCCGGCCGGCCGAAGCGGTATACCCAGGTCCTCTTCGTCGATTCACCGGAGACGGAACCCCGGGGTGAAACCGTTATAAGGGAGCTCATGGACCTGAAGCCCGACGGCCTTTCGCCCATCCAGGCGCTCGAGGCCCTCTATGCCCTCCAGAAGAGGGTGCGGGAAGGGGATGAGGGGAATGACCGCTGACGAGGGCACCCCGACCATCCACCTCCTCGATGCCTCGGAAGCGATGAAGATCGCTGCCGGCGAGGTGGTGGAGCGGCCTGCATCGGTGGCAAAGGAACTCGTCGAGAACTCCCTGGATGCAGGATCGGGGAGGATCCGGGTCGAGGTCAGCTCTGACCCGCACCGGATCACCCGGATAACCGTCATCGACGATGGAACCGGAATGAACCGTGCCGATGCCCGCCTCGCCTTCCTCCCCCATGCTACGAGCAAGATACGCACCCTCTCGGATCTCGGGAATACCCTCTCCCTGGGGTTCCGTGGTGAGGCCCTCGCGAGCATCGCAGCCGTCTCGGAGGTTACCCTGGTGACCCGCTGCCGCGGGGAAGGGTGCGGGAACGCCACAAGGGTCCGGGTCAGGGGCGGGGAGATCCTGGACCTGGCCGAGGCCGGTGCACCCCCGGGTACAACGGTTGTGGTTGAAGACCTCTTCTACAACACCCCGGCGCGGCAGAAGTTCCTCAAATCCCTCCAGACCGAGCTCGCCCGGCTCACCGGGGCACTGGAGGCCCTTGCCATCTCCCATCCGTCGGTGGTCTTCCAGTTCTTCCATAACGGCCGGGAACGCCTTGCAACCGGCAGGGGCCCCGACCTCCTGGAGGCCATCACGGACCTGTACGGGAACGAGGTGGCAGGCGATCTCATCCCCCTGTCCGCGGAGCACCCGCTCGTCAGGATACGAGGCTACCTATCCACGCCATTCTCGCCCAGGAAGACCCCATCCCGGGTCCTCATCTCCATCAACGGCCGCCCCATCTTCTCGAGGCAGATCCTGAGGGCCATCCGGCACGGGTACGGGACCCTCCTCCCGTCCCATACTTACCCCGTGGCCTTTCTCGATCTCCGCATGGATCCCTCGCGCGTGGACGTGAACGTGCATCCAGCGAAACGCCATGTGCGGATCGGGAAGGAGCACGAGATCCTCGCTGTCATCGAGGAGGCCGTCAGGGAGAGACTCGGGAGGCAGGATCTCACCCCCCCTGTCCAGGAGAGCGGAGCGACCCATATCCCCGCCGGGGCTATTTCCTCCCCCCTCCATCTTCCGGCGACAGGGATACCGGCAGAGAGTGCAATGGTCCGGGAACCCTCCCCGGTCAGCGCGAAGATGACGGATATGAGGCTCCGGCAGACGGAGCTTCCGACGGGGATCGCCAGCAGGGAGAGCCCTGTTCCCGGCCTCGAGGTGGTGGGGCAGATCGGGGGGACCTATATCCTCGCGCGGACCCGCGGGGACGATCTCATCCTCATCGATCAGCACGCAGCCCACGAGCGTGTCCTCTATGACCAGGTGACAGAGAGGAGGGACGCCCGCCGGGTATCCCAGGAACTCCTCGTGCCCGTCGTCCTCAGGGAATCCCCAAGGGAAGCCGCGTTCCTGAAAAGTATCACCGGTCTCCTCGGGGAACGGGGATTCCTTGTCGAGGAGTTCGGGAAGGATACCTTCCTTGTCCGGGGGATACCCTCCGTCCTCGGGAGGCTGGACGATGCCTCCACCATCCATGACCTCCTGGGGGACATCTTCTCCGGGGAGGTGGATACGCCCGAGGATACAGGAGAACGCATCAGCCGGTCCATCGCGTGCAAGGGGGCCATCAAGGCAGGGACGATCTGCACCCTGGAACAGTGCCAGAGGCTTGTTGCCCAGCTCCGTCTCACGAAGAGCCCCTACACCTGCCCGCACGGGCGCCCCACCATGGTGTCATTCTCGAAGTCAGCCCTGGATGCCCTCTTCAAGAGAACATGAGATCAAGCATCCCGATGGCGTCCCTGCGAGCCGGGGATCCCCATACCCGCCTCGAAGTGGCCCATGGTGCAAGGGTTCTCTCCAGGGCACCAGGGATATATAGGGTCCGCAGGGTACCTCTCCTGAGATGAGAACCGCCTTCCCGCTGACCGGTCTCCTCGCACTCCTTCTCATTCCCATCATCATGGCGGGAGGGTATGCAACCGCAGCTGCAGGTAAAGATCCGTCACCGCAACCGATGGGAGGGGCTCTCGGGCCCGATAATCGTCTCCTTCCCCTCTTCCCGAATGTCTCGTTCGCCGAGCGGACCCTGGCTGCGCAGGACTGGTATGAACAGGGGTTTGCCCTCACAAACGAGGAACGGTACCCCGAAGCTCTCCTTGCGTACGAAAAAGCCCTCTCGTACAACCGTTCCCTCCTCAATGCCTGGTACTACACGGGAGATGCCTTCTTCAGGCTGGGCCGGTACAGCGAGGCCATCCTTGCCTTCTCGAATGCGACGGCCATAGATCCGGACTACGTGGATGCTTACTTCTACGAGAGCCTGGTCTTTGAGAAACTCGGCCGCTACCAGGACCAGAAGGATGCCCTCCAAAGGGGCCTTGAGGCCGCGGACAGGAAGGAGGCCGGGAAGGGGGGAGGATCTCACCCTGTTGCGACCGCTCTGGGGTCCCTGCCTGAGCCAGTTCCGTCTGAAATATCAGTCCTCGGGGTCTTTATGGGTATAGGCCTCTGGGCATTCATGCGACGGGACTAAAGTTCATGAGCCTGCCACGTATAGCAGCATAGAATTATCGTACGGTGAGAGTGAGCTGATCCTCCCGGGTAATCCCACCGCCGGTAGACGTGAGCACTCCGTTCACGGTGGTTCCCGGGAACAGGGTATCGGGTACCTTGAAGGGATACTCGATGGTCTTGGGATACGGAGGTTCCTGGATCCCGAGATCCTGTGTCTGGCTGAAGAAGAGGACACTCGCCACGACCTGCATATGGATCATCTCTGAAAACCCATTCTGGGCTTCGATCCTCATTTTGTATACGACGGTCTCACCTCTGCCGGCACTGACCTGAGCCGGTGAGATGGTTACCGTAAAGCCCGGGGGGCCGCTGGGGGTAGTGGACGGGGTTGCCGAAGGGGTCACCGATTGAGTTGCCCCCGGTGAGAAAGGGATTGTTGGTCTCGGGGTCCTGTGGGAAGGCGGGGTAACGGGTGTCAGGAGGACTGTCCCCGAGATGGGGTGGGCCTGTTCGCCGTGAGGGGGCGTCAGGAGACGGGGAAGAAAAGCCGCTGCCGTGATTCCGGCAATCACGATAATGAGGGCGATGATCACCCATTTCTTCCGATCCGGAGAGGCCGGGGGAGGGCTCTCTTCAACCACGGGAGCGGGCTCCATGGTACAAAGTACTCGTCCCAGCGGGATAATAAGATCTGGAGCCTGTTGCGGGCTTCAGGCCCCTGGATCCCGGGTGGCCGGCTTTTCTCCGCTATCGCATGCATCAAGGGCGCTCCTCGTCACCCGTGCATTCTTCACGCCGTAGGAGAAGTAGATGACAAGGCCGAGGGCGAGCCATAGGATGAATCTCAGGTGGGTGACAGTGGGGAGCGCCAGGATGAGGCCAAGGCATGCGATGATGCAGAGGGTGGGAACCAGGGGGACGAGCAGGGTGCGAAAGGGCCTCTCCAGGTCAGGGCGATTCCTCCTCAGCACCAGCACACCCGCGGCGACAATGATGAAGGCTGCAAGTGTGCCGATATTCACGAGCTCCGCGATGGCAGTAAGGGGGAGGAGGGAGGCCAGTGCCGCAGTGGCACATCCCACGAGGAGGGTCACCTTCACCGGCGTCCGGAGAACCGGGTGCACGGTGCCAAAGGAGCAGGGGAGGAGGCCGTCCCTTGCCATCGCAAAGAAGATGCGGGTCTGCCCGTAGAGGAGGACCAGGATGACCGAGGTGATCCCGCAGATGGCCCCGACTGAGACGAGGGCAGAGCCCCAGGTGATCCCGATCCTCGACAATGCATAGGCGACCGGTGCGCTGGTATCCCTGAACTCCAGGTACGGGACCATCCCCGTCAGGATTGCCGATACAGCAATGTAGAGAATGGTGCAGATGATGAGGGACCCGATGATACCGACGGGGAGGTTCTTCTGGGGATCCCGGACCTCCTCCGCTGCGGTGGAGACCGCGTCGAACCCGATATAGGCAAAGAAGACGATCGCCGCTCCCGTGATGACGCCACCCCACCCGTACGGGAGGAAGGGCGTCCAGTTCACCGGGTTCACATGGCTCGTCCCCAGGTAGATGAAGAGGAGGACGACCGAGAGTTTCACGAGGACGATGGCGTTGTT
>CAZKEV010000002.1:0-105765 GCA_964551875.1 uncultured Methanomicrobiales archaeon
CGGCAACAAGGAGTAGCCCGAAGTCAACCTGGTCGCCCCCTCGGGGGAAGATTGGGAATTTTGTGATGGAGGTTTTCCCATGTCGGAGACGGCCACTCGCGGGGTCGGCGGGTTGAACGAGGAGATGATCGAGAAGACCATCGCCACGAGCGACCTGCTGTCCGGGGGAATGCTGAACCCGCTTCAGCAGACCCAGTTCATCACCCTGGTGAAGAAGTTCTCGGTCCTTCTTCCCCTCAGCAGGTTCATCAGGATGCCGCGTCCCCTCATGGACGTCGACAAACTGTGGATCGGCGAGCCGGTCACCGAGTCGGTGGACGAGGCGACGGACACGGGCAACCTGTCCCGCGCCAAGTTCCAGCGCATCGTGCTGCGGGCGCAGAAGGTGCGTTCGGCCTGGAACATCACCACGGAAGTGCTCCAGGGGAACATCGAGCAGAACGAGTTCGAGTCCACGATCATGAACACGATGGTGGAGCGCATCGCCACGGACATGGAGGACCTGGGGATCAACGGCGACACCACCACGGTCGGCACCACGCCCCGCGACCGACTGCTCCGCCGTCTCAACGGCTGGAACGTGTCGACCGAGGGAGCGCACATCGTCGACGTCAAGGGCGCGAGCATCCAGAAGGGCATCTTCTCCGAGGCCAAGCGCCGGATGCCGAAGCAGTACAAGAACGACCCGGGCCTGCGGTGGCTGGTGGGCGACGCCGTCGCGACCGACTGGGCGGACGTCGTGAGCGACCGGGGAACGATCCTCGGCGACGCGGCCCTCCAGGGCGCGGAAATGTCCCCCCTCGGCACCCCGATGATCCGCGTCCCGCTGATCCCGGACGACGCCCCGATCACGATCACCCAGGCGACCCGCGCCGAGTGGCTCGGAGCGGAGTACGGTCCGTTCGTCATCACCTCGGCGAACGACACCCTTCTCCTCCAGGTGGACGGCCTCCCCGGCCCCGGCGTGACCATCGTCCTGACGCACGGCACGCTGAACACGGTCGAGGTCGCTCGGCAGATCAACGCCGCCCTGAAGGCCGCGATCCCGACCCTGGTCCAGGACGTGGCCCGCGACGACCGCGAGGGACGCCTCCTGATGGAGAGCCCGACGCTGGGCGTGGCGAGCACCATCTCGGTCCTGCCGGTGGCGACCGGCATCCAGGCGTACACCACGCTGGGCCTCCTGGGAGCCCCGCCGGTCATCCCGCCGCCGTTCTGGCCGGTGGCCCCGGTCACGCACACGGGCGCGGCCTCGGGCACGGCGAACACGGTGTACGAGGGGTCGTTCATCTGGCTGGTGAACCCGAAGAACTTCATCTGGGGCATCCTGGACGGGACCAGGATCTTCACGGAGTTCAACAAGAACACCGACCAGATCGAGACGATCGTGTACAACCAGGTCGACGCCCAGGTCGAGAACGTCGACGCGGTGGTCAAGGTCAAGAACCTGCGCCGCCGCACGCTGGTCATCTGACACGGTGCGGGTGGACGTCTACTAACCTCCAGACGGCAGGCTGGCCCGAAAGGGTTGGCCTGCCGTTTTTTTGTCTCCTCCCGGTGTTCCTTGACCCCCGGACGCGGCGGGGGTAGGATGAGGAAAAGGAGGACGAATGGCCACGCGATACTTCACGGCTCGGTTCAGCGCGACGCAGAACATCCTTGGGCCGAGCAGCGGCCTCGCCTACCTTTTCTACCCCGGGTGTGTCACCCCGGTGAGCGATCCGAGAGATGCCGAGACCTTCCTCCACATGGGCACCCCTGAATCAGGCAACTACCTGCTCCGCGAGGTGGACGCCAGCGGGAACCCCATCGGTCCGTTTCCTCCTGTGGACATGAGAAATCGGCAGTCGATGATCAACCCCAGGAAGTTCCCGTCGGATCAAATGGGGGTTTCCCTTCATGAGTGGAGGGAGGCGACGGAGACCTACGCCGATCCGACGCTTTATTTCCATCATGTTCGGCAGAAGTTGAACTTCGGTCGCGGCGGGATGTGAGGTTGCCATGCCCGCAGGATTTTCGACGGGTGGGATGGCTACGGCCTTCGCCTACGTCACCGTGGAACAGGTGAGGGCGCAGGGGATTTCCGACACGCTCATCCCCGACGACAGGCTTCGTGGTCTCATCCGGATGGTGAGCCACTGGATCAATCGCCTCACCCAGCAGTGGTTCCTGCCCATTCGCCTCCGTGCCAAGGTGGACGGCCAGCGCGGAAGCGTCGCCTTCATGCCCAACATGATCCCCATCCTTGAACTTTTCTCCTTGCGCTTTACGAAGGAGGGGCTGTTCGACCTTGAGCTCCCCGACGTCGCGTACCAGGTGAAGACGCGATACGTGATGATGCTGACCCACACCATGCGCCTCCCCATGATGCCCCACTTCGTCGTTTTGGACGGGGTGTTCGGATGGCTCGTGGACGACTTCACCAAGACCAAGATTCTGACGGTCGGTCCGTTGGCGGTGGTGCCGACAGACATCGTCGCGGGGGTGAAGGAGATTCTGGTCAACAGCGTGGACGGGATTTACCCCGGCGACGCCATCCTGATCGGAAGCGAGCCCGAGCCCCTTTCCTACCCGGGGATCGTGAAGGGGGTCATCTCGACGCCCCCTCTCAAGATCGTGTTCGAGCCCATCGTTCCCTTCTCTCTCCCAACGGGGACGAGGGTCACCCGGTATGGAAGGGTGCCCGATCGGATTCAGCTGGCGATGATGATGCTGATCCGGGACCAGATCCAGGCGGGGTACGGGAGCATCGGGACGTACGACACTTCGGAATCCCCCGGAGGGATCGGGACGAGGTTGAACAGCGAGTCGGTTGAGGGGTACTCCTACAGCCTCTCTCCGCTGAAAGCGATCAATGGCCCAGGCGGAGGAGCGATCACCACGGGCAACGCTGCGGTGGACGACATTCTGACGGAGTTTACCCCCGACGCGGGTGGAATGTTCATCGGGTACGCGTAATGCTGCCATTCACCAGCGGACATCCCGTGCGGATCAACCGGATCAAGGTAGGGATCCGCGTGTTCTCCAAGACCAAGACCGTGCAGGACCCCGACTTCAGGGAGGCCAAGGAGAACCGAATCTGGTCCGATCCCGTCGAGGTCATCGGGCAGTGGGTGGGGGGCGAGTCCTCATTCAAGCTGGAACGGACCATGACGGGCGACGCGCTTCCGACCTCCGGGCACTTCGTGTTTCGGTTCACGGACCTCGACAAGGTTCAGGTCGGGTTCCTCCCCAAGAAGGGGGATCGCATCGTCTCCACCAATGGGATCCCCTGCGACTGGACGGTCATCAAGGCGAGCAAAGGGTCTCCCTTGTACGGGAACCGACAGTTCTCCTTCGCCAGGCCAATTCTTCTTCACGTGGATTGCGAGCAGACGAGGAAGCGGCTGGGGAGCATCTGATGGACACGAGCGAGTTGAATAGGGTCCTCGGATACAGACGCTTCCTGATGAAGGATGCGGAGTTCGAGTCCAAGCACCCACGCGAGGGAGGTAGGTTCGCCCCGAAGGACGGGGCGGGGGAGGCGCCCGAGGTCAAGACGACTGACGTTCGGCCTCCCAAGATCTTGAAGAACGTACCAGCCAAGATCGAGTCTGCCGTTCGGGACGTGATTGGTCGGATGCCGGAGTCGTTTGTTTCTGGCATCAAGGTGTCTTATGACAAGGACGCAAACCGTTCGGTGTACCATCTTGGAGAAATTTCACTTGGGTCCGACGTTTCCCCAAACATCATCAGTTCGGACGACATGGACGGGGAACGGCTCAAGACGGCTGATCCGGGGGAGAAGAAGGGTTCCATCAACCAGATGGAGCAACTTCTCGTTGAGAACGTGGGAGCCCACTTGGCGGCCCAGACGATCTCCCATGAGATCGGGCATCACGTTTTCACACGGGTCATGTCCGAAGAAGAACAGAAGGACGCGCACGACCTCTTCAAGAAGCACGGGAAGAATTTCGAGACGCGGGCGACGACGCAGTACAAACTGTACTTTGAGGACGCGGCAGAGGAAGGACGTCTCGTTCCCGCCAAGGGGGTGATCGACGCCAAGATCCGTCGGGAGCAATTTGCGGAGGTGTTCCGGCTGAAGGCGACGGAGAACCCCCGGTACGACAAACTTCCGGGACCGATCAAGAAGTACTTCGACGACCTGTTCAAGAAGTGAATCGGGGTATCTGACCATGACGATGGGGATTCGGATCGCGCCCTACGGCAAGTTTCGGAAGCTGATCCGGGACTTGGAAAGGGTGGAGAAGATCATCGAGGGGAAGAAGACCCAGGCCGCCATGCAGCAACTTGCCGAGGCGGCCAAGGGTTTCATCGTCAGTGGCATCGAGAACGGGCGGCAGGGGTGGGAAGACCTGAACGAGGTCACGAAGCAACTGAAAGGGCATGGGAGGCTTCTCGTGGACTCGGGTTCCTTCGTCGGGGCGATGACGACGTGGCAGGAGGGGAAGAGGTGGTTCGCCGGTATCCCCGAGGGGGCCGTGGGGAGTAAGGGGCAGGACCTTACCATGGTCGGGCTGGTTCACGAGAACGGAGCGACGGTTCCGGTGACGGACGCCGTCAGGATGTTTTTTGCGGAGAAGGGTTTCCCTCTCAAGGATGGGACCAGGTTTCTCGCGATTCCTCCCCGGCCATGGTTCGAGCCCGCCATGGCGGAGCTGGACGACTACGCCAACGAAGTTCTCGATCCTCTCGTGGATGAAATTCTGAAGGAGATTGGGTAGTGCCCATCCGGATCGAGGTTTTGTCCGAGCCCCTGGAGATGGTGATCGAGAACCCGATTCCTCCAGGGACGGCGTTGAGGGCGGCGGTCCTCCCCGATGAGGGCGGGGTGACGCTTGTCAAGCTCGATCCCGACAAGGAGCAGTACGACCCTTCCGGGAAGTATTACGAGGCCGTTGTGCAGTCCCCCAACTGGGTCGCCGGGGGTCTCACGGAGCTGTTCGGCTTCGAGACCTTTGGGTACGTCGACCCCGTCATCGAGGGACTTCCTCCCGATCAGGTGGCGAGCGTGGGATTCCAGCTTTCCAACGATGGGGGGACGATTTGGCGGGTTTGGGTGGATGGGCCGGACGCCTGGCTCCCCGCCGTGGGGATTATGGCCGGGGTCTTCAACGACGAGTTCACGGTCGACAAGAGGATCCCCCTCTTTCCCTTCGGAGATCCAAGGCAACTTCGGTTTCGGATCAAACTGATTCCTGGCGCAAACGGTTTGCAGAAGCCGGTTCTCCAGAATCTTTTTATCTACAACCGGCACAACATGGATCTCTACGAGGACGTGACCCGTTCCTTGAAGAGGTACATTGACGCAAACATCGCGGTCCCAATGCACTACATGGCGGAGCTGTCCGCGCCATCTGCCACGATCCACATCGAGAACGACGTGGGCCTGGACGTGAAGATCGCGGAGCCCATCCAGGTCTACAACTTGGGAACCGACCCCGGGAGGAACATCAACCTCTTTGGTTCCCTCGGCGGGGTGGATGGCAGGACGATCACGATGATCGGCCCCCAGGTCGGGCAGGTGGAGGTCACCTTCGTCGGCATTCCCGACGTTTTCGTCTCGGCGGAGGAATTCCTCAACATCAGCAAGATTCCTTCCATCGTGATTTTCATAACGGACATGAAGCAGTACCTTGACATCAGAACTCACGTTCCAGAGACGGAGCGGTCCAAGGCAAGGGGGGAAGGAAGGCTCCAATTCACGAGGATCTACTACAAGATCAACGCGGTGGTTCGGGCGCAGTCTTCCCTGAAACGAGAAGCGTTGAGGATGAACGACGACCTCGCCAGGATTCTCGACCAGGGGGACGGATTCAACTCCGTGGCGAACGGGGAGACCTATGCGGTCTTCGAGCAGACGAGCGAGGTGGCGGAGGATCGGATCGCGCAGGGGCTTTACGTTGGGGCGCTGAACCTTCTCATCGTGGGGAAGGTGTGGCTCAAGGGCGAGGAGGCGAGTGCTCAGACGGTGGACGGGAAGATCCCGCTGGTGACCGAGGTGGATGCCTTCACCCAGGGACAGAATACTTGCAACTTGAATTTGCCAAGTTACCTTCGTAGAGTATACCGTGAAAGAACAAGGATCAAATGAGGAGGTTCTCCATGCCGGAAGCTCCGGAGAAGAAACGGAAGATCATGAGCATCAGCCCCAGGATGATGACCATGAATCTCGACACCGTTGGGCCGGATGGACAGCGGCAGAGCCTTCATCTCGCACCCAAGCAGCAGGTGGAGGTCACCGAATCGCAGTTCAGAAGCACCGAGCTTCAGAAGCTTCTGGGCGCGAGGTTCATCGTGGACGTCTCCGCTGCGGTGGAAAAAAGACTGAACGAAGAGCGGCGACTCGGTCGCTGACCCCTTGTGGGCTGGGCGTGTGAGTGCCCCAGCGGATTTCATGACCGATGGAATGGTGGGATCGTCCAAGTGAGTGGGCGGCAAGACTTCCGATGAAAGGACGATACCATGCCTCTTGCCGGAATCGAGACCCTGCATCCTGACGTGTTCGTTATCGAGCAGGCAGGCGTCCCGCGCATCGTGGGCGTCGCGGTGAACACAGGCGGATTCACGGGGGTGACGGCGAAGGGGCCGAACGATCGGGCCGACCTTTGCACGTCCTTCACGCAGTACGCCTCCAAGTACGGCGGGGACTACTCCGGATCCTTCATGTTCCCGTCCGTCCAGGCGTTCTTCGCCCAGGGCGGGACGAGGTGCTTCATCGCCCGCGTGGTGGGGCAGGGGGCCGTCGCGGCGGACACGATGCTGGCGAACCACGAGGGAACGCCCTCCATCGACGTGAATGCCATCTCCCCCGGCGCGTGGGGCAACGACGTGTCGGTGCAGACGGAGCGGTGGCGGACGGTCCTCGCGGCTCCCCCGGCAGGCGTTCCTCCCGTGGGCATCGGCTCGATGCAGATCCCGGTGTCTTCCCTTCGGAACGTGAAGATCGGAGACCTCATCCGGATCTACGATCCGGTGAGCCTGAACGTCGCCTACGCCTTCGTGTACTCGATCAACGTCGCGCTGCGGGTCCTGAACGTGGCCCCCCTGTCGGGCATCCTCGGGACCTTCACCTTCCCGGACGGGAGCCTCGTCCACAGCGCCACGGATCACCGGCTCTCGACCTTCCTGGCCGAGCCCCTCGTGAACGGGGCGACGAGTGTTCTCCTGCGGAACACGTCGAACCTCGCCATCGGGGCTCGGATGTACTTCGACGACGGCCTGAACTTCACCAGCGTTGTGGTGACCCGGATCGACGGGAAGATCATCCGGTTCGCCCCCGTGGCGACTCCCGGCGGGGCGACCCTGCCCGCCAACACCACCATCGCGGTGTCCCAGGAATTCAACATCAAGGTCTACGAGAAGGGCAAGTTCGCGGAGTCCTTCGAGGGGCTCTCGATGGAGTCCGCGAACACGCGGGACTACTTCGGGACGAGGCTTGCGGGGCAGTCGAACGAGAGCAAGCTCATCTCGGTGGTGGATCTCTTCCCGGTCCTGGTAAATCTGGACATGGCCATCCCGATGCCCACCCTCAGCCAGGCCCTCGTGGGCGGGACCGAGGGAGCCCCGGTGGGGGACAACGACTACATCGGATCGGACGTGGCCCCCAAGAGCGGGATGTTCCTCCTCGACGAAGCCCCCGACCTGAACTTCTTCTCGATCCCCGGGGTGACCACGGTGGCGGTGGAGCGGGCGGCGGCGGACTGGGCGGACCTCAAGGGCAACATCATGGCCATCCTCGACGCCCCGTTGGCCTACGACGAGGCGATGGAGATCCTGAACTTCCGTAACATCGAGGCCAACTTCGACACCTCCTACGCGGCCCTGTACTACCCGTGGGTGATCGTCCGGGACCCGAACCAGAACAACGCCCGCGTCGCCCTTCCGCCCTCGGGATTCATCCAGGGGGTGTACGCGATGATCGGGGCGACCAGGGGGGTCCACTACGCCCCGGCGAACGTGGCCTTGAACGGGGTGCTCGACCTGACCCACAACACCAGCGACGGTGAGCAGGACATGCTGAACCCGGCGGGGATCAACGTCATCCGGTCCTTCCCCGGCGAGGGCATCCGGGTGTGGGGGGCCAGGACGCTGACAAACTTCAAGGACGGACGGCACTACGTCAACGTCCGGCGGCTCCTGAATTTCATCAAGGAGTCGCTCAAGCGGGGCCTTCGGTTCGCCATCTTCGAGCTGAACGAGCAGAGCACCTGGCAGACGGTCAGCATGACCTGCACCGAGTTCCTGAGCAACATGTTCCTGCGGGGGATGCTCTTCTCCGAGGACGGGACGCCGGATCGGGCCTTCTTCGTGAAGTGCGACTCCGAGAACAACCCGAGCAGCGAGCGGCGCGAGGGCAGGATGAACGTGGAAATCGGGGTCAACCCGCCGCTGCCCGCCGAGTTCATCGTCTGCCGCGTCGGCCTGTGGGATGGCGGGAGCACGGTGGAAGAGGAGCTGGCCCGGAGGTAATGGATGCCCGAAGCTTCCGTCGTTCCTGATTCTTACCTCGGGGTGGTGTTTCGGTATGACGTGGTCAGCCCATCGCTGACGGGGGGGTTCTCCAAGGTTGGCGGCCTGAAGGACGAGATCGAGGTCGAGGAGAAACGGGACGGGGCGGATCCATTTCAGACCAGGAAGATCGTGGGGACGTTCAAGGGAGGGACGCTGGTTCTCGCCAAGGGGGTGGTGAAAAACTTTTGGAAGTTCCTCTTTTGGTACGAGAACGTAAAAACGCCGGACGTACAGTTCAGGGAAAAGGTTGAAGTGACCATCAACAACATAGACGGTAACCCGGTTAGAAGGTTCCAGTTCTCCGAAGCCTGGCCGTTTTCTTACGAGGTAAGTGACCTGGAAGCCAAGACATCCGAGATGGCGGTGGAGTCCATCTCGATTGCCTTTGAGAGGATGGATTACGTGGTCATCACGAGAGATCGAGGGTGAGCACGATCCATCGGAGAAATCTGAAAGGGGTATGACATGGCCGACGCAAGAGTTTCCGATCCTGCAGTCACCTTTCGGTTCAGGGTGATCTGCCCCAAGCTCGTGGCCCCGGCGGGGTTCTCCAAGGTGAGCGGGCTCCGCGACGAGAGCGAGGTCATCGAGTACCGCGAGGGGAGTGATCAGAACCTCGCCAAGCGGAAGTACCCGGGCATGAGGGAGTTCCCCGCCCTGGTCTTCTCGAAGGGGGCGACGCGGGATGCGAGCAGCCTTCTCACCTGGAGGAAACTGGTTCTGTCTGGCCCTGGGGCGGCGTATCGCGCCCCGGTGTTCATCGGGGTCAACGACGCCCTGGGAGCGGTTGTCCGGTCCTATTCGGTCGACAGCGCCTGGCCGAGCTCCTTGGAAATCGCTGACCTGGACGCCATGTCCAGTGAGGTCGCGATCGAGTCCATGGAACTCCAACACGAGGGAACCATCCTGGGTGGTGGATCCGTCTTCGCTTAGGTGTAACGTCAGGGTATCCGCAAGCGCGGATGTGTTTAACGGGCGGTGCCCAAGGAGACTTCCATGTCGGAGGAAAAGCCGGAATCCGTCAACGCAACGCCAGCGGGAGAATCTGGCACGGCAATCACCCTTCCGTGCGGGATCCTTCGGAACAAGATGGTCTACCGGGATGCGGAGATCATTCCGATGACCGGGTTTACCCGCAAGTCCATCGCCCGCGAAGATGTTCGAGGCAACCCGGTCAAGACCACCGACATCATCCTCGCTCATTGCCTCAAGCGCGTCGGCCCCGTCACATCCATCACCCCCAAGTTCCTTGCGGAAATGCTCATCGGGGACCGGGATTTCCTCCTCCTGGAGATCAGAAACATCTCGATGGGCGACACGATTACGTCCAAGGTGGACTGCGAGGGATGCAAGAACAAGATCGAGGTCCGGTTCAAGTTGAACGAGTTGGAGGACATCGTCCTGAAGGACGGAGACTACGAGATCGTGGACCGCCTTCCCACCAAGGAAGGCGTCCTGGAGATGAAGGACGGCCTCCGAGTTTTCAGGATGGAGATCATGAGCCCGTCCGGGCTGTTTTCCGCGAAGTGCAGGTATCCCAACGGTGGGGATCAGGTGATCATCGTCGAGCACATGCAGAAGAATCCCATCGCGGCGAATTACAAGATGTACGCCGCTTGCCTGCTGGAGTGGGGAGGGGAGAGCGGCCCCTTCAACGAGAGCTTCTTCGACGGCCTCCCGGTGACGGTCCTGGACGACTTCGAGGAGGCGTTCAATGCGGCGCTTCCCGGGCCGGTTCTGCGCCAGGAAGTGCCCTGCCCTGTGTGCAAGACGATTATCGAGCTGACTTTTCAGGGGTCCGATTTTTTGTTCCATCTCCCGAAGCGTGGGACGAGGTGAAAGATCAGGCGTGGTTCATCATCATGACCACGGAGGGTGGAATTACGCTTCGGGATGTGCTGGGGATGGACGACAAGGAACGGACCTATTGGTACGAGAAGTGTCGGGATCACAATGAGCGGATCGAGGATCAGACCAAGGGCGGTCGGAGGCCCTGATGGCGAACGGGATCCGAAAGTTTCTGGTGGAGTTCATCACGGACGCCTCGAAGGCGGTCGAGGATTTCAATGCCGCCGGAGAGAGCCTGAAGAAGGTCCGTCAAGAGCTCAAGGGAACCGACAAGGAGTTCGACGTTTTCTCCGTAGGGGTATGGGGCACCGCAGCGGCCGTTCAGGCATTCACGGGTGGGATGGTGTGGTCGGCGACTTCGGTCGAGACGGCCATGGCGAAGACGGGAACCGCCCTTGAGTACGCCGGAACGTCGGCGGAAGCAATGGGGGCGGAATTCCTTTCCGCCGGGAAAGATGTCGCCTCATTTCTATCGGTTGCCGAGATGGCCGCCAAGCTGGGGCGGAAGGGATCAGCGGACATCAAGGAATTCGCCACATTAGCCGAAACAACGGGATACGCATTCGGGATTTCCACGGAGGCGGCGGGGGACTTCCTCTCGAAGATTGGGGCCGCTACGGGGAAATCCACACAAGAATTGGCTCTTCTTACCTCCGGCATGGTCGCTCTATCGAATCGTGCCCTCGTTTCCCGCAGCGCCTTGGAGATGGTGGTTCTTCGCACGGCGGACGTGGCGAAGGCCGCAGGCGTCTCCGAGGCCCCCATCATGGCCCTGACTGCGGCTTTCGAGCAGAAGGGCATCAAGGCCAGGATGGCGATTCAGCCAATCTCAAAATTGGTGGAGCTGCTCGGGAAGGGATCTGTTCCGGGGATCAAGCTCGCTCACGCTATTGGTCTCTCTGGCGAACGGATGGAAGAGTGGAAGAAGATGAAGCCCGAGAAGAGGCTGGCTCTTTTCACTTCCGAGCTTGCGAAGATGAAGCCGGAGAAGGCGGCGAAGAAGCTGGAACACCTGAAGATCGCTATGGGGCGGAATGCCAAGCAAATCGTTGGAGCCTTTCAGAATACCGAAGAACTGAATGAGATGATGAGTATTGCCGCCAAAGGAATGGATGACACGACGGCATTGGAGAAGGAGGCGGCGGATAATAAGGCGACGCTGACCCTTCAGATCAAGGCGATGTGGACGGCGCTGAAAACGGTAGGACAGGGGATCGGGCTCCAGATCATTCCTGTCGTCACGCTATTCATCCAGGGTCTAACCTTCCTGATTGGGATCTTGAAAAAGATCCCGACTTCGGTCCTGACGGTTCTTGTCGTGGTTGGGTGGCTCCTCTCCTCCCTGGTCCTCTTGTCCAAAGTGATCATGATGGCCGGGGTTATATCCGTGGGCAAGAGCATTGCGGCCTTACTTATTTGGGCGGCTGTTCAACTTGGGGTGACGGAGGCTACAAAGCTTCAGTCTGGGGAGATCTACAAGAACGCGGCAGCCCAGATGGTAGCAACAAAGGCGACCTACACGCAGATCATCGCGGCGCTGCGCCTCATCCCCGCCATGATGAAACAGGTACTGGTTTTGGGTTGGTCCGCGATTGCCTACGCTGCCGAGTTGTTTTGGAGGAAACTACATATCAAGGCAATCTGGCAAGAATTCTACGCTTGCCTGGCCCAGACCGCTGCTGCGGCGAAAGAACTCATTGTTCTGGCGGCGATCGGGGTCAAGACGGTCGTCGTCACCATTGCAACATGGGCTTACGTTGTCGCGTCTTTGGCGTTGAAGATCGCGCAGGGGGGGCTTGTCGGTGCGGGTTCTTCCTTGGTGAGGGGACTCGGGGCGCTCATCCCTATGCTTCTTGGGACGGCGGCAGCGACGTGGGCGGCTGTTGCCCCCATCTTGGTATACGTGGGGATAGTCCTCGCGGTCGTCGCGGCCATCGTCGCCCTCATCATTATCGTGAAGGTTGTCACCGACTGGATGATGACCTGGGGCAAGACCGCCAAGACCCTGGCCCTCATCTTCGGCCTCTTCATCTCCCCCATCATTTGGACGGTGTTCGTTATTCGATTGCTCATCAAGCACTGGGACGAACTTGTTGCGTCTATGAAAAAGGTTTCGTTTTGGTTGAAGAACATATCTAAGATTTTATTTATTATGAGCCCACAAATATGGTTGATGATTTCGCTTGTTAAATTACTGACCAAGCTTTTCGCTGGAAGTGGATTGGAAGAAGCCATTCAGATTGTAGTTGGGGCGCTCAAGGATCTCTTGAAAATTCTTGGTATCATTAAGTCTGCTTTCATTTCTGTTCTCTCGGCCCCTTTTAATCTTTTGCAGCAGCTTACCACCAAGATCTTCGGAATGGGTAGCGCGATTGGAAACTTTGTCTCCCTCGTCTTCAATCCCCTGAATTTGCTCCGGTATATATTAGAGAAGATTGCGAAGGCGGTTGCATTCGTCAAAGGTCTTCTGTTCTCCTCCTCTATGCTTTATATCAAGGAGGGGGTGACGGAGGTCCTTCCTTCTCTTAATAATCTCGTAGACAGGTTCGAGAACCTGGGGGATGTGATGAGGAAGGCGAGGGGCCTTCCCCCCGCCCCTCCCATTCCTCTTCTTCCCGTTGGAACCGCCGCCACGGTTGGCCGGGCGGTAGCGGGAGCGGCAGCGCCGAGGGCAGCAGCGGCGAGTGTCGCGGCTGCCGGAGCTGCTGGGGCCGGTGCGGGTGGTGCTGGAGGAGGAGGAGGAGGGGAGGTCAGAATCGTGATTCCGGTGACCGTCGAGCTGGACGGGATGATCCTGGCCCGCGTCGTGGCGGAGCACCTTTCGGGAATCGGATCCGAGAGGAACATGAGGGAGTCGAGGTTCCCCCTGCGCGGGGTTGAACCCGCGTATTGAGGTTGACGATGGCGAAGTTCTGGTCAATCGGGACGATCAGGGGTGAATATCAGCCTGAGAGCTTCACCGAGACTCAGGATATGAATGTCACCGACAAGGAGGTGCAGGGGAACGTTTCCGCTCTTCAATTCAAGTGCTGGAAGCCGAGAGAGATCGCCTTGTCTTTCGTCGTCAACGGGGCGCGTCGGGGAGACGATCCTCAAACAAGGCCACAGTCGGTGGATGATTCAGTTGATCCGGAAGTTGTATGGGAGAAAATTTCCGACATGGTTCGTCCTTGGGGAGGGGGGCTTCCGACACCCATCGATGTTGTTCTTGCCGGATGGGGAGGCAGGCCCGGGATGCCGAAGAAGGCTATGGTGGTCAGCTCCTCTATCAACAGGACGCACATAGACAAACAGGGAAGGGCGGTAAGGGCGACGATTACCATGACCCTTCGAGAGCTCGCGATCGGATCGGAGCAGGACGTGGAATCGGCTATCGCCGAATTTCAGGCAGGGGCGGAAGAACCGGAAGCCGTGCAGGGAACTCCCGAGAATCCCCTTGGTAGGTTTGGGTCGGAGATATTTCCGAAATGAGCGTCTTCAAGGGTTCGCGTTATGAGGGTCTGAAGTTCACTGGCGTCCTTGGGAAGGACGGCAAGGTGAGGCGCTACCTCCATGGACGCGATCCCCTTCGTGCCTCCCAGATGAAGCGTCCGCTGGTGTTCCACGACTTTCAGAATGATGAGCAGCTTGATTTTCTTGCGTGGAACGTGGCGGCGAAGCCTCGTCTGTGGTGGATTCTGGCGGACATCAGCAACATCATGTTCCCGTTGGACATCGCTCCGGGGACCGAGATCGTGATTCCGACCAGGGAGCTTCTGGAACGTGAGGAGGTCGGGTAGTGGGACGCGGGGCCTCATGCTTTCCGATCACCGGGCAGGGCATTGGTAGGCTCCTTCTCCCTACTCGTCCGAGCGTGGGGCTGCTCGGAATCCCTCCTATCATGGGGAGTAGAAGCCTCGCCAGGCCGGTGCCGTCCTCCTCCTCCAAGCCCTACAAGTTCACTCCAAGATTTGACGTCTTGGGTCTCACTCCGAAGAACGGGGTGGTGAGTGAAATTTACTTGGAGGAGACCATTGGGTTCGAGGTCCCCCTCGTTCGTATTACCCTCATCAACGTCAACGACCGGCTGAGCTCTACAATCCTTGCCAAGGAGCAGACGGCTTTCAGTGTGAGGCTCGGCTTTGACAACCCTGGAATCGTGGACCACGGCAGATTCATCGTTCAGAGACCCACCTTTAAGTTTTCCGAAGGAAAAGCGGGGGTGACTCTGGACGTCATCGGATACGGGGAGGCGATCAAGCTGGGGGACACGGAGCGGCGGGAGGTTTACCAGAAGATGTCCGACTCCGACATCGCCAATATCATCGCGGGTCGGAATGGATTCACCCTGGACTCCGATCCGACGAGTCCCATTCACGACCAGGTTCTTCAGGCGAACGAGAGCGATTGGAGATTCCTCTCTCGGAGGGCGAAGCTCTACGGGTACATGCTCTACGTGGACAACGGAGTCCTTCATTTCCATCGTCCCAGGCCGGTCGAGAGCGGGATCCGTCTCGCCCGCATGATCCCCGGCAAGGCCACGGGGAACGTCCGCGATTTCGTCGTTCATTCCCGAACCTTCCTGCGCGGCCTGCATCTCACCATGACGCAGATCGACCCGGTGACGAAGGAAGAGATCCAGGTCGATTCCACGGAGGCCCCGGACGAGGTCCAGACCCTGCTGGACTACCAGAACTGGCAGGAGATCGCGACCATCCCCGAGGTGGGGCAGCCGACCAGGTTCATCACAGGGGAGGGGCACGAGCAGAAGAGGCCCCTCCTTCAGAACCAGGTTCTTCGGATGGCCCAGGCTTCCCGGTACGTGATCGCAGGGCACGGGACAGCCATCGGGCTGGAGACCCTTCGCCCGAACCAGTTCATCACGATCGAGGGGGTGGGAAGGTCGAGCGGAAGGTACTACATCACCGCCGTGATCCATCAGATGAACGCCAAGGAGAGCGGATTGGGCGGGGGCTACAACGTCAGGTTTGAGGTCGTTCGTGCGGGAGCGGGTCCCCTCACGGGCGGAGGGGTTCCGACCCAGCCGGAAAGCGCCGGGACGGTCGTGCTGTAGGGGGGTGGACGATGGGGTGCTGCGGAAGAAAGTCGCGTAGCCTGGAGGTCGTTCCGATTCCGAAGGGGAGGGCGGTGAGGGAGATCACCTTCCGTCATGCCCCCCTTCCGTTGCCGCCCATTCCGGTCCCCCAGGTTGTGGCGAGGGGTTCGATGACGGTTGAGAAGTCCGGGGTGGTGTGCCGGGTGTGCGGGTCCAAGCTCGTCCTGAAGCAGATTTGGAGCTCGCGGCTTCGGAGATTCTACCCCGTCTCCTGGTGCGCCAACTGCCGAAGGGAGATGAAATGATCCTCAAGATCCTGATCGCCGTCGCCCTGGTGGAAGCCGTGGTCGAGATCACGTCGACCGCCGAGATCTTCGCGGGCATCCGGGCGTGGCTGGCGGGCAAGGGGGAGAAGCCCAGGGCGGCGGGGGTCTTTGCTCAATGCGCCTACTGCCAATCCGTCTGGGCTGGGGTGGGGGCGGCCTACCTCCTTCAGATCATGGGGATGTTCGAGTGGATGGGGTGGTTCGAGCCGATCCTCTGGGGATTTTTGATTCACCGTGCCTCGAATATCTGGCACGAGGTAGTGTCCAGACATCAGCACCGTGTTCCCTTCACGTTGTTCTTCCGGGGATTGATCGGGCGGGAAGAAGCGAGACAACCCGAGGGAAAAAGTGAGCCAGCCATCGACAAGTGAAATCGTCCCCCATGACGAGAGACGGTATTGGGGGAAGTACCGGGGGATCGTGATGGACAATAACGATCCCATGCGCCTTGGCCGCGTGAAGTGTCGGGTTCCCGAGATCCTCGGCCTCATGCTCTCCACGGACTGGGCTGTCATTTCGGCAGGCTCCTATGGCGGGCAGATGAACAGCGGGTTCTTCGCCCCCCCGGACATTGGCGCGGCGGTCTTTGTGGAGTTCGAGAGCGGGGACGTGAATCGCCCCATGGTGACCGGGACCTGGTGGGGGCAGATGACCGGGATGCCTCCAGAAACGCCCTCCCTGGCCCGCCAGGACGGCCAATTGTGCTGGAAGACGGACCCCAGCACCTTGAGCCCCAAGGGCGACGACAAATTCAAGAGCGCGTCCTGCACGGATGAGTGCCAGCCGGGCTCGCCCCTGCGGACCAAGGGGCCGCCGCAGTACCCGTTCAACAAGGTCTTCAGGACGAAGAACAACGGGATCACCGTCGAGGTGGACGACACCCCCGGTCTGGGAAGAATCCACATTTGGCATGGCCCGTCGAAGTCCTGGGTGGAGATCGACTCGACGGGGGAGCTCTCGATCCGGGTTGCCGGAAAGTCCTACCGGCTCGTGGAGATGGACGACCGGCACCATGTCATAATGAACCAGCACACGTTGGTGGAAATGGATCACACGGTCAAGGTCGGGAAGGACCGTTGGCTGGAGGTCGCGGCCAAGGAAACGAGGCAACTCAAGGGGGCGAGGGACACCTTCGTGACGGGGCAGGAGCAGAGGGTGAACCAAGGCGGGCTCAAGCAGTGGGCGGTCGGGGACCGAACGGATGTGATTTTCGGAAACTACACCCTCTGGGTGATGGGGAGCATGACCACGAACATCTTCGGGAGCTACTCGCGGCAGGCGATGGGAAGCATCGAGGACAAGGCATTGACGATTTCTCACAAGATGGGAGCCCCGACCGGGTCTCCTCCGACGCAGCCGACGCCGCCCCCGTGCCCTGGACAGCTGACTTGTCCTCCTGTCCCACTCGATACGACCTGTCCCGATCCGCCAAGCCTGTAGGGGGGAATATGGCTTCTCACAAGATGACGGACGAGAACTCGTGGCGGAAAGCCTTTGAGGCAGATCCCGAGCTGGGGGCCTGCATCCGAAAGGCCTCCTCGATCATCTTGGAAGAGGTGACCGGGGAGAGGTTGCGCCGAGCGAAGGATATCGCTGACCAGGTGGTACTATATTTTCAAGAGCGGAGAGATCGCCTGGAGGACGTGATCCACGAGCTTGGGTGCTTGGAGGAGATTCTCAAGCGGATCGTCACCTTCTCGGGGGAGGGGCAGCTCCTGAAGGAGAACCTGGAGTCCCGGCGGAACGCCCTCATGGAAGAGAGGATGGAGATCGAGATTCGGTTGCGCCCCGAAGACCTTCCAGCCAGGGCGGAAGGATGCGTCAAGACCTACGAGGAGATGAAGATTCAGAGGGAGAACGCGGAGTTCTTCCTTGAGATCCTTGACGGAGGGACCGATGCCTCAGCCGGTGGCGTACCTGGGATCGTTGACGAGCCACGGAGCCCCGGTGATAACGGGGCCTCTCCTGACCCCCTATGTGACCTGTGACTGCGGGGTCATGGCGAAAGTGACGGACATGGTTGGGCCGCACATGCACGGCATGATCCCGCAGCCAGCGAGTCCATTCCCGTTGGGATCGCTGGTGACCACCATCGAGGGGCTGGGGGTTTTGAGGGTTGGCGACACGGCAACGTGAGGGGCGGTGATCCTTCCGGGGCCGTGCGTCCCGAACACGACAAGCGATTAGGGAGGCTTCCATGCCTGGTGTCTCCGAGTTCTTGGCCCGCCTCACGGACCCGCAATGGGACTCCGTCCTGATGGTCATCCAGGAGCTGCAGGACAGTGCGGCTCCCGAGAGGATGGAAAGCCTCCGGAAGTTCTTGGTCTCTTTGAACGTGGAGATCGACCAGATCAACCGCAAGCGAGACGTCCTGGGGCAGAAGGCAGACAACATCAAGGCGGTCGTCTTCATGATTGAGGGATACCTCAAGGGGAACCCCGACCTGGAGGTGGAGCTTCTCAAGAACGTCCTCGTTATGTGGGAGTCCTCCTTGCGGCTGGAGATTGCCGAACTTCGGCCCTCCGAAAAGCTGGAAAAAAAGTATGATACGGAGAGGAAGCGGAACTTTCTCATCCAGATCCAGGCTCTCGTGTCGAACCTGAACGTGGAGATGAGGCAGTCGAAGGCAAGTTCTCCGCAAAGCGTTTGCGGAAAGAAGGTCTGATGGTCACGCGGTCGGACATCATCGGGCGGGGCTGGGCCTTCCCCTTCCGATTTTCCTCCTTGGGACGGGTGGGGAAGATGGTGGGGGTGACCCCATCCGATTCCATCGAGAAGGTCCGCATGGCCATCCGGCAGATCCTCGGGACGAATATCGGGAGCCGGATGATCGACCGCGAATTCGGATCCGATCTTCGGAACATCCTTTTCTACCCCATCGACGAGCTTTCCGCCTCTCGGGTTCGCCTCGCCACGGTGGAGGCCATCCAGCGGTGGGAGAAGCGGGTGGAGATTCTGGAATCCGAGGTGTCCATCGAGCGGGCGAAGGATGGTGTCATCGAGGTGGACGTCACCCTTCGTTTGGTTTCGACCCAGCAGGTTTTCAATCTGGTCTACCCCTACTATTTGACCCCGGAAATGATGGTTGTGGACCAGATCAACGTCATCTGACGGAGGGGGCAGCATGGTTGCGAATCCCATTACGCTGACGCGGGTTTCGCAGCGAATCCCGCCGATCGACTACACCAGTCGCGATTTCGAGGCAATTTCTCAAGATCTCGTGCGGGCGATTCCATTTTTTGCTCCGGAATGGACAGATCACAATTTGTCGGACTTCGGAATCGTTCTTCAGCGGCTCCTGGCGATGATGGGCGACTGCCTCCACTTCTACATCGACCGGGGGGCCAACGAGGCGTTCCTTCCTACGGCCATCACCCGGCGTTCGGTCATCTACCTCCTCCGGCTCATCAACTTCACCCTGAACAGCGCGGCCCCGGCATCCGTGGACGTCGTCTTCTCTCTTCAGAATCCCTTGGGCGGAGACCTCGTGATCCCCAAGGGAACTCTTCTCCAGACCACGGCGGACGCCACGGACAAGCCCGTCTACTTCGAGACCACGGCGGACGCGGTGATCCCAGGGGGGCAACTGGACGTGACGGTCGCGGCGGTGGAGGGACAGACCAAGAGCGAGAATGTCGGGATCAGCAGGGGCATTCCGAGACAGCGGTTCACTCTCTCTGGGACTCCGATCATCGACGGAACCCTCGAAATCTGGATCGACGAGGGCGTTGGAGATCAGCTCTGGCAGGAGATTGACTCCTTCGCCTACGCCGGATCGGACGACAAGGTGTTCGTTACCAATCGAGACGAGAACAATCTCGTCACCGTATTCTTCGGTGACAACGCCCAGGGCAAGATTCCTGACCAGGGGGCGATCATCCGGTCGGATTACCGGGTTGGGGGCGGGGCGAATGGGAATGTGCCGGAGAACACGATTACGGCGATCAACGCGGTCTTCACTTTCAACGGAGCCCCCGTGGGCGTGGCGGTGACGAACCCCAACGCGGCGAGCGGTGGCGAAGAAGCCATGACCATCGACGAGGCCAAGGTAGCGGGACCGAGGAGCCTCCTGGCCCTGAATCGGGCGGTCACGGCCCAGGACTTCGTCGCCTTGACCGAAGCCTACCCCGGTGTGGCGAAGGCGTTTGTGGTCGTGGGAGCGACCCCGATGGACCCGTCGAGCGGGTGCTGTTGCCTCGTGCGTCTCACCTTCGCCCCCACGGGAGGGGGCTTGCCGTCGAGCCAGCTAAAGGCCGATATTCTGGCCTACTTCGAGACCAGGAAGATGATCGGGACTTGCCTGGAGATTGTGGATCCCGAGTACCAGCCGGTGGACGGTGCGGGGACGATCTACATGGCGAGCAACTTCTCCACGGAGCAGGGTGCCCTGGATGTTGACCAGTCGATCACCAACTTCTTCGCGCTTGGGAGTGAGTTCGTAGGATTCGGCCAGTCGCTCTACCTGTCGGATTTCTACCGCCTCCTGGATTCGATCCCGGGGGTCGACCACGCCGACCTCACGGAGCTGACCCGGAGGCCCGTTCCCGGGTGCGGGCCGTGGAGCGGGGACTGCGAGCTCAAGAACTTCGTGGTGGGTGCGACGGCGAAGAACGAGGAATGGACGGTCACCATGACGTCCATCACCACGTTCTCGGTGATCGGGACGGTGAGCGGGATCCAGAACCCCGGAACCGTGGGGGTGAACTACACCACGAACGGCGGGGAAGTCTCGTTCAAGATCGAATGCGGAGGAGGCCCCGCGCCCGTGGTGGGGGACAGGTGCAAGTTCACGACCAGTCCAAAGGTCGCCAACGTACCCATGAAGCCGGTCGAGATCATGACGAGGGGCAACTTCGTGTTCAACTTCATCGGCAGCGCGAGGCCGCAGAGGGTGTGCCCAGTATGAGCCAAGATAACATCGTCAAAAATCAATGCGCCTCGGATCAGCTTGGCTGGAGACTGAACTTGATCGAGGCCAGCGCCCGGGGCATTTTGAGCCACTTCCCCCTCCTGGGGATCGAGGAGGACGAGGCGAAGAAGTTCCGGGGCTACCTTGACGAGATCGTGAAGGTGGCCAGGGAACGGTTCATGGAAGCGACGGGGGGAAAGTGATCGGTCCAACCGCTCTCGTCACTGACACGAGGCTCGTCCAGAACGCGGCCATCCGGCGCGGCCTGGAGGGGCCTCAGCTCGTCGTGGAGTGGGACGCCCCGCTGACGCCCCCCCTGGGGGGGATCGTCCGCGTCCTGCGGAAGCAGTACGAGTTTGCGAACGACCCCTACGACGTCGCTGCCGACATCGTGTACGAGGGGGACGTTGACGGGGGGTACGTCGCGGACACGGATTTGGGGGCCTGCCACTGCTACTACTACACCATCTTCGTTTTCGACCCCCTCACTTTCCAGTGGGTCTATTCGGTGGGAACCCAGGTGAGCCTCCTGGCCATCGAGACCGGGTTCTTCACCAACAAGCTGTTCAACCTCCTCCCGAACATCTACATCCTCGGGGACAAGCTCCTTGACGAGAACGACCCCTACGGGTCGGTCTTCCCCCTGGAACGCGTTCTCGACGTGGATGGGCACGAGTGGTTCAACATCCACGAGAATACCGATTCCACCAAGGAGCCGAAGAAGCGGGGGCCGTTGAACCGCTTCCTCAAGACCCTGGCGACCGAGCTTGACATCGTGAAGGGGCTGATCGACTGCATGTCGACCCTCTGGGACGCGGATGAAACGTGCTGCGACAACCTTCCCGCCCTGGGCGAGCTGACCGGGACGGAAGTCAATCGGGATTTTCCATGCACGAAGCAGAGGGAGGAGATCAAGCAGCAGGTCGCCATCCTCAAGATCAAGGGGACGCCGCAGGCGATCCTGGCGCGGGCGCGACTGATTTCAGGTTTCCATGTGGAGATCCAGGAGTGGTGCCACAACATCCTGATCTCTAACCGACTCGACCGCACGAGTGTGCGGATTCCAAATCCCGAGATCACGCTGCACTACCGTCGGTGCGGGGACGACACGGACTTCACCCCCGGCCAGGAGATCACGTTCCAGTCCTTCACCCTCTGTTTTTACTTGGAGTGTGACGACTGCCTTTCCCAGCAGATCGTGGAGAAACTGGCCCGAATTCTTCCGACGGAGTATCCTGTATGTCGGAGCGGGTACTTCCACTTCGAGGATTGTCGGTTCCAGGAGATCAACCGGCCCCAGCAAGAATCCTGGTGGGACGTCGAGGAGTTCGGCCAGCAGAACCGAGTGAACATCGCCCGCGTGAACCTTGGGCGGGCGGTCGGATAGAGGTGGTCGATGTCGTACGAGACGAAATGGGACGAGTGGGACAACCTCCACCTGATCCTTGACGAGCGCCTCTCCGGCTTCCTGCGCTTCATCAAGAACTTCGTGATGGGTGGGTACGGGTTGACCGACCCGGCCCTCGGGCTGTTTGTCCAGGTGGGGCAGCTCGGCCTGAACGTCGCCTACTGCAACGGCTACGAGCTGAAGCAGATGGACGCGGTGTTCGCCCCCCTGGTGAATGCCCCTACAAATTACATCTACCTCCACTTCACGAAGACGGTGGATCCAGGCGGCGGGTATCTGGCCATCACTCTGGACATCACGGTGAACCAGACGGGGGTTGCCCCCGTCGACGGGAATTTCATCAAGCTGGGCGAGGTGGACACGGCGGCAGGAGTCATTACGGCAATCCGGGAGGATGATAATCGGTACAAGATCCACACCTCCCAGCTCGACGACGACATCGAGGGCAACCGGAGGTTTATCAACCGGCTGACCCTCCAGAGGGGGGCCGCCTTCCCAGTGACCCCGGCCCCCATCCAGTCGGAGCTGTTTTGGAGGACGGATCTCCTCCAGCTCTACGTCTTCGACGGGGTGGTGTGGCAGCCCCTGACCCCGGGGGCACCTCCGGGCGCGGTCATTTTCACGGTGAACCCTCTGGGCTTGCCGGTCCTCATGGGGGAGATGATGTACGTGGGGCCAAACCCCCCGGCAACCCCTGGAACCGTGACGCAGGCCATCGCCCTCGCCATGGCCACGGCGGAGGTTGTGGGGGCGGCGATGGCCCCATTCACCCCCCCAGGGGCTCCCGGGCCGTTCATGACGTGGCACGGGACGACCGGGACCGCCTTCTACGAGACCGCCGCCCCGCCGGTCGTCCCCCCCATCCCGGGCCGGAAGGTGTGGCTCTCCAAGCTCACGCCGGGGGCGGTGACCACCCTGGCCCCCGCGAACCCGTGCGCGAGGAAGGTCCTCGGGGTCATCACGGACAACAGCGTGTTCGCCTGGCCGATGAATCCCTACCTCACGGTCTTGTGGGCTCCCGAGCCCACGATTTGGGTTCCATAGACTTGAGAATTTCTTCTTGGTATACTTGGGAAAACGTGGAGAGGCGGAATGACCTACCCGGCGAGAGTGCTGGCACTGACGGAGGACGGGGAGCTTGAGGCTCTCTCCCCCGACCAGTTCGAGATGCTCTCGGATGTGGAGATGCTTCAAGGGCCGACCCTTCCCGGGCTCCTCGACGCGGTGTACCTCTCCTCCTCCGGGACGGTGGACAAGACCACGGGTCGCACGACCACCAGCCCGTGCATCGGGTTCGTCGTCGGGATCCTCCTGGGCGGGAAGGTCCTGATGCGGAGGGAGGGGGAGGTTGACGGGTTGGCACTCGTGGCTGGGGACGTCTACTACGTGGACACGGTGACTCCCGGGGCGATCACGAATGCCCCGGTTCCATTGAATAGCGGAAGGGTGTTGCAGAGGGTGGGAAAGGCCGTAACGGCGAACAAGCTTCTGCTGACCCTCGACGGGGATTTTACCGTTCTCTGATGAGGAGGATACGAGATGGCTACCGGAAACTCCCTTTTTCTCTCCCTGAACCAGAACACGGTCTACTCGGACCTCTCCGTGGACTTCGCAACCGGCATCTTCACCATGGGCGGGGACATTACCATGGCCGGGGCGGACTCCGTCACCTACCTCGCGGACTCCATCAAGGACACGGACATCGACTGGGCTCCTGAAGGCGCAGTTCCGGGTGCCGGACAGGTCTCCGGGGTGGATGTGCCGATTCAGGACGTCGGAAACTGGTTCGGAACAGACAACGTGGAGGCGGCCCTGCAAGAACTCGGGGCGGATGTCGATTCCCTGCAATCCGGCCTCGTCATCAAGGACAACGTCTGGACATCGGTAGGTCCGACCTTCGACGACACGGACGGCTTGCGCCAGACCCAGGCGGTCCTCCTCACCGGGAACGTCGCGGCGGGGGAGAAGTTCTACATCGACGACAACGTGGCGTTGACCGAGACGTACACGGCGACCGCCGGGGCACCCGGAGCGTTCCAGTTCCAGGTCGGAGCCACGATCAACGCAACGGTGGCAAACCTGGTCGCCTCGATCAACGCCAACTCGGCCCTGGCGAAGGCCGAGTATTCGCTGGTGGACGACATCCACGCGACGACCTACCTGATCGGGATCGGGGCGCAGGACTTCCTGACGGGGATCTACACGTGGGCTGCGACTGCCGGTGGGGCCGTCTGGACGAACGGCCAGCCCAAGTACAGCAAGGACGGAACCGACATCGCTGCACACTTCACGAACCTGGCGAACGTCGATCCGGCGGCCACGAACTTCCAGGCGGGCGTCGCGGCAGCGGGCATCGCAACCGGATGGACTTACGTGGTCAGGGCGGGAGCCCAATCTGCCGCGTGGCTCACCTACAACCAGACCACCGATCACTGGACCGAGTCCAGCCCGCACCGGACCCCCGGGTTCCAGGCCGGGAAGGGCATCGACATCGACACGAACACGTCGCCGTGGACCATCTCGGTGGACATCCTCGACGTCGATTCCACGGGCGGGGCGAACGGAGAAGTGCTCACGGCGGACGGGGCGGGAGGCGTGGACTGGATAGCTCCTGGCGTTCCTGCCACGCCCACCCTCCAGGAAGCCTACGACGCTTCTTCCCCTCCGACCATCACCCTCGACGCGAGCGGCGATCTCCTCATCAACCTGAACAGCGCAACGGCTGGCGATGCGTTCAAGGTAGCATCCAGTGCCGGAGGCGCGGACGGCCTCACGCTGACCTCGACCGGGGCGGACGCGATGAGCATGGTCGCCGACACGACAACCACGGCGCTCAGCTCGTCGAGCACCACGGACATCGACGCGGCGGGAACCATGTCCTTCAACGTCACGGGCGGGAATATCCTGAACATTCAGAGCGACGCGGCTGCTGCGAGCGTCAATGTGGGCACGGGTGCGGCGGTCATCGCGCTCAACGCCGGAAGCAGCAACGGCGCGTCTTCCACGAGCATCCACTCGGGGACAGGGGGGGCGAACTTCGCCACGGATGCGAACGCGCACACCACGACGGTCGGAAGCGGGAACACCACCTCCACCACCACCCTCGACTCCGGAACCGGGGGAACGAACATCGGCACGACAGCGAACGCCCACGAGGTCACCATCGGAAGCGCCACGGGAGCATCCGGGATCACGGCGAACATGGGAACGGGGGGAGTGGACATCGGGACGAACGCCGTTGCCGGAACCATCACGGTGGGCAACTCCACCGGAGCGACCTCGATCGTCGCGGAAGTCGGGACCGGGAACCTGGATCTCGGCGTCAATGCGGTCGCGCACGAAGTCCGCATCGGAAGCGCCACGGGTGCCGCTGGTGTCACCGTGAACACGGGCACCGGAGGCATCGACATCGGAACGAACGGGGTGGCCGCGACCATCATCATCGGCAACAACACAGGGGCAACCGCCCTGAATCTGGAGACGGGGTCGGGCGGGCTCAACGTGGATTCCGACGGGAACAGCGCCATGACGTTCGCCGGAACCCTGGACGTCGACACGACGGGGACGGTCAACCTCCAGACGTCGAGCGGAACAGCGAGCCTCTTCACCGACGCCGTAGCGACGACACTCACGCTCGGCAACGGCACGGGCGCGACCACGGTGACGCTCGACACGGGCACGGGCGGGGTGAACGTCGGAACCAACGCGACGGCGCACGAGGTGTCCATCGGTAGCGGGACCGGGGCCTCCGGGGTCACGATGAACACGGGCACAGGCGGGGTCGACATCGCTACCAACGCGGTGGCTGCGAAGGTCACGATCGGAAACGCCACGGGGGCAACGGAAGTGCAGGTGGACACAGGAAGCGGCGGATTCGATGCGAACGTGGGCGGGGACACCGACATCAACTCCACGGGAACGACCACCATCACGAACGGGACTGGCGACCTCAAGCTGGAGAACAACGCGGCAGGGGCCGGAAGCGACATCATCTTCGAGTTGGGTGGGTCGGCAGGAGCCGAGAAGGTTCTGTTCAACGATGCCACATCGGCCACGAAAGCCTCGGTGGACTCGGACGGAAACAGCACATTCCTGGGGTCGGTGACGATCGGGGCTCTCGGGGAGTTCCGCATGACCGACAGAGGCCCCATGACGCTGGTGACGTCCACGAGCGGGTCGATCAAGGGGGAAGGGTGCAAGCTCACGGGCAACTTCACGGTGACGAAGACCCCCGGGCAGACCGGCGAGCAGGACAAGGTGAACGGGGTCTTCCTCGCGACCGAGGCCGCAGGGCCGACCTGGATGTACCTCTCCGGGTCCATGCCGGAGATCAAGTGGAACGACCTCGCGGCCCCGACGGTCGGGATGCCCTTCGCCCCCGACGGCCTCGGCGGGTTCGTCAAGTACACCACCTTCGGTACGGCGGGGAAGAAGCTCCAGTATTGCGGGGTCGTCGCCAGCATCGCCGGGTACGTCAACCCCGGAGACCTGGTCTCGGCCTTCTTCAACCCGGACAACATGGGAACCTTGCTGTAGTCGAGAACGGTTCAGAGGCCGGGGGCTCGGTGAGCCCCCCTTTCGGAGGACGGGTGAATGTCCAAGCACACGAAGATGGGAAGGGCGGCGGTGCCGCCGCCGCAGTCCAGGGGCGTGGGTCCGAGGCTCCTTCCTCCGGGGACGGTCTCTCCGGGGACGGTGCGCCAGGAGCTCGGGGACGTGGATGCGCTCAAGTACCGCCTCGCGATCCAGAAGGACAACAATCTCAAGGAGAAGCTGAAGTACATCGAGGGGCAGAAGGCCCTTCTCGCCAAGGACGAGGAGAACATCAAGCTGCGGATCGAACTCGTCCGCATGGAGAACCGCAGGGACATCGGGCACCTGGACATCCAACAGGGCGACAGCCTGGCCGAGGAGAACGGGAAGTTCTACATCATCCGGGCTCCGAGGCAGGGTCCGATCCCTCAGATCAAGACGCCTCCTCTCAAGGCGGGACCGGACAAGCCGAAGCCCCCGGCGGAGCCTCCTGCGGAGGTGCCCCCGGCGAATCCCGAGGGGGAGGAGGAAGAGGGGGAAGAGGACGAGGAGGAGGGGGCCACGGAGGGGAACGGAGCGGAAGCCTCCCCGGAGAAAGAGTGAACGCGGCAACCAGACCGGCGGGCGTTCTCCATTCGGGGGGACGCCCCCGGTCTTTTCATTTCAGGGGTGACCTATGGGCGTCGCCCTAATCAACAATGCGCTCGAAGTCGAGGGGAACAATTCAGGAAACAGGTTCGCGGGCACGGAGTATTTCACCAGCCTTGACGCTTCCACCAGCGTGACGGTCGGGACTCTCGTCGTCACCAACACCAGGATCAATCCGGGGGTCCAGGGCACACTCGACATCGGCACGACGACGAAGCCCGCCGCTGGCATCAACGGGAACGACATCACCATCACATCCCAGCCGGGTAGCGACTACAGCGGAGGGCTCGGCCCTGGGCTCGGGGGGGACTCCACCCTGAAGGGCGGGACGGGCGGGCTCGGGGACGCCATCATCGTCCCGAGCGCCGACGGGGGCGACGTCTACGTCGAGGGGGGACCAGCGGGGGCGAACCTCGGCGGAGGGGTGGGGGCAGATGGAAATATCAACCTCGGGCTGAACGACACCTCGGCGATCATCATCGGCTCCATCCACATGCTCTGGAACGTGGATGGGGGTGGGAACATCGGGTACGACGGATCCACAAACTACAGGCCCGACCGTATCCGAGCGAAGACCTCGGTCTCGGCGGGCGATTCCATTACCCTGAAGGGGGACCGCCTTTCCGTGTCGGGAGGGACGGGAGACCCCGGCACCCTGGTCGCTGGCGACCTCTGGTACAGGACGGACCTCGGGAAGTTCAAGTTCCGCAACGCCACAACCGCCGTGGAGCTGCTGGACGCCTCGACGGCAATCGCCAACCCCGGCACGAAGGCAAACAATGACATCCTCCAGTACAAGTCCGGCACGACGACGTGGGACGCGGTCGGAGGGGCGTCGGGCGACCCCGTCCTCGGTACGCTCTACACATCGGCCCTCACGATCGTCGGGACTACCAATACTGCCCCCCTCTTGTGGAATTCAGATAATCAGAATGACATCGGGGCGAGCGGGGCAACGAGGCCGAGGACGATCTACGCCGGAACGTCGATCTACCAGGGGTCGAACCAAGTCCTTGACGCTGGAACGGCCCACGCCGGAGACGTCACCGGGACCAACGGGGCGACCGTGGTCGCCAGGATTCAGGGGGACGCGGTCTCCACGACGAACCCTTCCAACAATCAGGGGCTCGTGTGGACCGGGAGCGAGTATGCCCCCAAGAGCCATGCGTGGTTCCCGGTCGCCTCGCAGGCGGTGAACGCGACATCCGTCACTGTCGACTCTCTGGCGGGTGGAACCCACTACGCCTACGAGATCATCCTCCACGGATACTGGGCTGCTACTGGCTCCCAGAAGTACGTCTACCTGACCCCTCGCACCTCGGGCGGCGACCAGACGGGGAACCAGTATTCGCACAGGCACTATGCCGGGGTGGAGCCTGGTGTCGGATCTGTCCACTCGATCACCAGCATCGCGAGTCGGCTCATCCTGCACATGAACGACTGGAACCACTCGCAGGACATCTTCGTCCACGCCCACTTCTTCGCGGCGACCGGGACTTACAACAGGCGCTTGATCTCCCATACTGTGAAGGAAGAGGCCGGGAAGACTGGTGCTGGGGAGCAGGGTAAGTTCCTGGAGGCCATGTACCACGGCGTGTGGCGGGATACGAGCAGCGCGATCACCGGCCTGAAGATCGACTTCAACGGGGCGACCTTTGTTGGCTACTTGCAGATCAACGCGCTGAGGATCGCGTAGGAGACATCGATGGCTGAGAGCGACCAGACCATGCTCCTCCCGTTCAAGATCGTCTTCTCGGAGACGGACCCCACGGCGGTCCTCTACATCCTGTTCAAGGACACGACCAACGGCAAGAAGTACAATCTCCAGGTGACGAACGGGGCCGTCGAGGTTGTCGAGGTGGTGTAGGGTGGGAGAGCCGAACCCCAAGCTGAAGCCCGTCGAGGAGAGGGTCGCAGAGATCCTCATGGGGCCTCCAAAGGATGTCTACGACGCCGCCAAGAACGTGAAGGGCCGGTGGAGGGACGTCGTCACCCGAAGGATGCCCGACGGGACAGAGGAGGTGGTCGAGGACACGGGGTGGAAGAGCAACATGATCGTCCAGGGGATGCCCAAGCTCCTGGCTGGTCTGATGCGAAACGAGTCGACGTACATCGGGGGGATTCTCCAACACGCGATCGGCAATGGAAATCCAGCCTGGGATATTCCGGGACCCCCGACCCCGGCGTACAACTCGACACAGCTCGTGGCGGAGTACTTCCGCAAGCCTCCGACCTCGATTTCCTACCTGGATCCCCTGGGGCTTCCTTCCCCCGTCATCACGGGGTCCATCCTCATCCAGACGGTGTTCGATTACGGCGAGGCCAACGGGATGGCCGGGGAGTACATCCGGGAGCAGGGCCTTTTCGGCGGCACGGCGACTGGGGTGGGCAACTCTGGTATCATGGCGAATCTGATTTACCACGTTGCCAAGTGGAAAGACAGCAACGTCAAGATCACAAGGTACATCAACATCATCTTTTGACCGCAAACGCTTTGCGAAAAGCCGAGTGAGTGGCGGGGGTATCGATGGGCCAGAACACCGCAATCATCACCAGGGACATGTACGACGAGGCGAAACGATACGTCCTCACGGTGCTTCAGGCAGGGGTTCCCCTCGTCGACGCCGACTACAACGACCAGATGGTGTCCCTTTTCACCCAGCTTCGCCGGGTCGTCCAGACGGGCATCGGCGACGGGGCGGTCGGGGACGCTTTCCTGATCCAGCAGTACCTCCCTAACCCGGTGAACAACTTCCGGATCACGGGCGGGATCACCCCCGTCACCGCTAACATCACCATCGACGCCACGCCGAAGGTGACGGCCCTCCCCCAGCCGGGGCCGGAGGGGCTGTTTGACAAGGGGCACAACGCCCAACTTGAGGCGGACGAGACCTTCCTGGTGGGAACGGAGACGCTTCCGACGTCCACGGGGGCCTCGGCGACGGCCTTCCCGAACGACACCCTGAATGATTCGGCGGCCCAGTTTGTTCCCGCCTCCTTGGTGGGGCTCATCCTGGTCCCGGACATCACGGTGCCTGCGAACCAGTACCCCATCGTCGCCAACACGGGGAACACCATTCAGGCCAACGGCACGATGGTCTTCACCCCCGGCCAGAGCTACCGCGTCCTTCTGACGACGCCTGCCGTGAACCGGAAGGACTTGGTGTACCTGGACGTCTACCTGGACGAAATCAATTCGACGGAGGACACGGACCTCAAGCATCAAATCGACTCCATGCTCATCACGGCGATGCTGAGGAAGAAAATCGTCCAGACGGTCCTCGTCCAGGAGGGGGTCGCTCTCCCCATGACGATTCCGACCGGGTGGACGGACGCGGACGGCAACCCGCATGTAATCGTCCCCCTGGCCCTCATCGACCGGCCAGCCGGGAACGCGAACATCACCGACTCGATGATCACGGACCTCCGGAGGAAAATCTTCCGGCTGGACGAGATCGACGACCGCTTCGTGAACGTGACCGGGGACACCATGACGGGCACCCTGGTCATGCAGGCGAACATCATCATGGCCCCGGGTCGGAAGGTGCTGGGGACGTGCGTGATCGACGCCAACGCCCTGTGCGAGGACACGGTAGGCCAGAAGCACATGAAGCGGGACTCCCACCTTCTCGGGAGTTTCGACGCGGTTCCGACGTGGAGCCAGGTGAACAATCCGCTGGACCCGAACCACTTCAAGGTCCACGACAACCGGTACTACGAGAAATCCGTCCTCGACGCGATGATCGGGGCGAACCTCATCTCCAACGGGCTGTTCGACGACGGCCTGGTGGGGTGGGAAAACCTGGCCCCGAGACCCCTCTACGGCTACCCCGCCATCGAGGCCGAAAAGATCATCGTGGCGATCAGCCTGTGCGGGGCGACGTGCGAGGGGGGCTTCTGCTCCTGCCGGTCCCTCCAGGTCTACATCCCGGCGGGGAACCGGATCTGCACGGTCTGCGCCGTGCGGCAGGAGGTCTGCGGAGGGATCAAGTGCGGCGGGGAGTTCATGCTCATCCACACCCTCTGCGTCACCAAGGGCGAGGAGGCGGTGATCCCCTTCCTGGTGTTCGATCTCTACTCCTCCTGCCAGTACGTCGGGACGCGGCGATACCAGATGTGGACCCCATCGCTGGACCAGCCCGACAAGCAGGGAATCGACATCTACGACGGCTTCGTGCGGATGGAAAAGAAGATCGACCTCCCGAAGTGCGTGGACAACGCGGTGGTGACCCTCTGCTTCCAGGTCATTCCGCTGAAGGTTCTGAATCCTCCCGTTCCTCCAATCACCTGCGACGAGTGCAGGCAGGGAGCTCCGTTGACCGAGGGGACGGGGGCCATCTGGTTCTGCGTCGAGGATCCGGTGCAGCTCACCCCGTTCGCCATCTGCCGGAACTTCCCGACCCCGAAGGCGGTGGTGGACGCGATTTTCTTCGATCTCCAGTCGAATCGACCGGGGGTGGCGATCGTCACGATCCTCGTGGATGCCAACGGGAGAAGGGCCGTACATGCTGACGTGGCTACCGGAGGGCTCGATTCGTTCTTGGTCACCGTGCCCTCCTTCTCGATGCCCGACGGGCAGGTGGACTGGCAGAACATCATCTCCTGGTGCCAGTATTGGCAGGATCCCCAGCCGTACGACGACAACGCCACGGACAACTGGAAGATCGACAATGTGCTGGTCGAGGGGTGGAACGACATCGAGGCCCTGTTCGAGCAGCAACTGGCCTACTGCGGGTACCAGGGGGAGCCGGGCCAGCCTCGCTCGATGAATCGAGGGCCGACGCCGACGCCCCCGGACCCGAATCCACCCTCACCCGCGTGTGAGGTGGGGCCGAATCCCTTCGAGATTTCGGTCTGCGCGGTGCAGATGCGCCGGATCAGCGGTCCGGAGGGCGAGATTGACCCAGGGATCGGGTGCAAGACGAACAAGATCCCGGTCATCACGACCGTGCAACTGGACGGTACGGTGAACTTCACCCCGGCATTCAACCAAGTGGCGACCGTTCTGGAAGTCCTCGAAGAGGACTGCCTGGTGCAGGAACCCGAGGAGCCGGAAGGGCCGCAGTGAGAGGTGGACGATGGGTAGGTGGCCTACGGATTTTCCGGGTCTGGTGATCGACCCGAGCCGCCAGTGCGTCGTGAATCAGGTCGAGCTGGCGCGGTTTCCTGTACGGGTCTGCGAGTGCTTCTCCGAATGCACGAACCCCGGCGCACCCTTCCCCATGCTGACGGAGTGCTTCATCTACGGGGTGCAGCTTGGGGATTTGGACAAGGGGTGCCCGCTCATCACGGACGGGGCGCTCGGAGTGACCGTAGGATTTCTGGAAGCCCACTTTTTCGTTCGACTCCAGCTTCCGAACGAGGCGGGGGTTGACCCGGACATCAACTTCCTCCAGGGCGGAGGAGACATTACCAACACGGCCCTCCGGTTCAACCTCTACATCGGGAAGCCCGTCGGCATCTACGAGGTTTACCTCGTGGACGGAAACGGGCATAGAGCATGGATCTCCTTCGAGCCTGCCGTGGGCTCGATTCTGTGGGTGAACATCCCGCTGGAGGACTTTACCCTTCTCGATCCTCCTGACCCCCCGAATCCCGATTTCGACTGGAGCGTCGTCCGGTACATTTACTTCGGCTTCACGAATAACTTCCAGGTGGCCGAGTGCATGATGGCCTTGGACAACGTGAGGGTCTGCACGAAGGAGCCAATCGGAGGGTTCTCGTTCAACCCCGACACGGAGCCCTACGGGACGAATCCGGATGGAGCCTCCTGCGTGATGCTGGAGACGTTCGACAGCGAAGCGTCTCTCCGGAAGGTGGAATGCGACGCCCCGGAGCCCGGCCCCCCGACTCCCGAGGATTGCGACAAGTGCGTGGTCGGGCCGCCGCTCATCGACGGGAACGGGGCCATTCACTTCTGCGTGGACACCATTCCCGAGCCGTTCTACCCCCCGAGCATTCGGTACATCGCCGCCGCTTTCGCCCTCACCACGGACGTCACCTTCACGATCTACTCCTGGAGGCCAGGGGTGAACGTCAGGGTGATCCTGGTTGATTTCTCTGGCCGCAGGGCGATCTACAACCTCGTGGCTATCGGGGGGTCGCAGACGGTCACGGTCAGCCTTCTCGCCTTCACGTATCCCGACGGAGGTTTCGACTTTGCCAACGTGACCGGATGGTGGACGATCTTCGGAACGGCGGGGGTCAACTCCAACGACCGCTTCGCGGTGGACGAACTGAGGACGAACGGCGGGGCCATACTCATCAACGACATGAGCACCCTGGCCGACATCTACTGCGGGTACGATCCGGAGCCCCAGGAACCGAATACGACGATGGAGTGCGAGTGGGTCGCCCTTCTCCCGGTGCTGACGCATGTCCCGGCCCCTCCGGGGAACGTGAACTTCGACGCGCTTACGTGGACCGGGCCTCTCACCATTGCGACGGTCAGCCAGCCGTGCGACGACCCCGCCGGGTACTGGGACCTCGGGTTCGACGACCCCCAGGATCCTTTGGGCAACAATGACGTGCAGATCGGATTCAACCTTCCGGCCCTCCCCCCGTCGCTGATGATGCGCGAGGCCATTCTGACGTTGTTCGACGAGGCGGGCCGGGAGCTGATGATCCATGTGGCCCCTCCGCTGGTAATCGGGGCCAACGTCATCACGATTGCTCTGAGTTCAACCCTGGCGGGGCAGCCGACCCTGGAGTCGAAGGGGAAGTTCAACGCCCGCAGGGTCATGTATTGGCAGCTCGGATTCGTAGGGGTGGAGGTCGATTCCATCGTCTACCCCTTCATCATCAATTTCGAGGGGTTCCAGTTCAGGGCGAACGGGAACGTCACGAAGGCTTTCCTGTTCCAGAACTACGGCATCGACCCCGCTACGGGGAAGGTGGACTTCGAGGCCAAGGGGGGTTACTCCTGCTACGAGGACTGGAGACAGGTGAAGGTGGTGCCTGCCGGAACGCAGTTCGAGTTCCTCGCGGGAGCGGGCGTGACGGTGGACACGGACCCGAACTTCGTCGTAGACAACGTCGGGATTGACCGGGGGAAGATCCCGGTGAACGACGACAGATCGGAGCTGCGGGCGGAAGTCTGGATGCCGGGGACCGGGTTCAATCCAGGGTGGAAGGATGGGCACGGTTGGAGCCATCTTGATTTCAGCTACCGGGCGAGACCCGACTCCCCCGCTCCCGGTGTCCCGTGCGACATGTATTACGTGATCCAGACCGTGCGAGGGCAGACGGCGACGGTCAAGTTCGACAGTCACGCCGGTGGGACTCCGATTCTTCCTCTCGACCAATGGAGGCAGTTCACCACCGACAGATGGAACATGAACATGCCGATGGGAGACATCCTGTCGGACTTCTGGCGTCTCTTCCGCGTAGTGAAGGAAAAGACGCCGAACCAGCCGAGGACGGGGACTCCTCCGACGGGCAGGGACCAGTTCATGGGGGACGAACTCGACTTCCTCAGAGCAAGAACTCACGGCGATGGTAACGACCAGAGTTTCGTCGGAAACTGTGGGAGGCCCACGGTCGAAGCGGTGAGGGACAACGGCCAGTGGGCGTCCATCGCCGCCTACGGGGACGACCAGCCCGACCACTTCAACGGGCACGTCCATCACGAAACCGACTGCGGTGTAGCGGCGGGGAACCTGACGGGCGACCCTCCTCCGGGATGGCCCTTTAGCGGTCTTGGAGAATTATCTCCCTACCACCAGGCGTTCACCGGCTGGATGAAGATCAACAAGCTGGTCGAGGGGCAGGGCGTGATGAGCGTCCAGTTCCCGAGGCCCATCAACCTGTCCGCCGAGGTCTTGAATAACCAGTCGTTTTTTCAGATCTTCGCGTACGGGACCAACTTCGGCATGGGGCTGGATCTGGAAACCATCGCAGACGTGCAGCTGATTCTTCATGACGCCATTGGGGGCACCGCAACCATCAGTCTTGGAACGGGCGCGTTGGGCTCCGGCCTCCTGGGAGCCCCGCAGGGCTGGAACCCTGCCAACCTGTGGGTAACAAACAGTTTCCATGCGACCAATAACCTCTACGCCATGCTGTTCCGGCTCATAGAAAACACGGACGGAGGCATCAACTGGCAGGCCGTTACGGGCTACGAGTTGAAGTCGAACCATGAAGATCCCGACGGCTGGAGGATGTCCAAGACGTGGTTCTTCCAGGACTGCTACGGTACGTTCATCGCCCCGACCCTCATCTACAACTGGGACAGGTCTACATGGACGAACCTCATCGGGTTCCAGAACCCGTCGAACCAGTTCTCCGTGGGCAAGGAGATCGACCCGATGACGACTCCGGTCGTCGCCTTGAACTGCGACCGGACGAAGAAGATCGCCTACTGGGGCATGGACGAGGACTGGATCAGGACGGCAGACATCGTCCTGGTCCCCGCCAAGTACAGGGACGATTCCATCGTGGGGATCAATGGAAATCGGGGGTACGATCCCCTCGGGAACCCCCTGCCCGGCGTCCTGGAGGCCCTCGCCAGGGACACGCGGGCGTGGTACGGCAACATCGCCTTCCGGGTGCCTCCGTTTGCCGGGTGTCGGAACATCTGGATGGACTTCTGCTACATCGAGGAGGTGATTTGCCTCGGCGAGGACCTGGAGAAGGCCATCTACGCCTTCTGGGACACGGCATGCCCGTGCTACGGCCCTCCCCAGGAGATCTCCACCCTGGTCACCCACTACAGGGGGAAAGTTCCGCTGACGAACGAGCCCCTGTCGGGGTGGATGGACCGCATCCTGCCGGATGACCGGTTCATCCTTGAGCCGGGGGCGCAGCCGCTTCCGGCGGGATACCCGGAGTCCATCTACTTCGAGTATTGCGCCATCCCCGACTGCGACCAGACGGCGACGGACGACACCGATCCCAACTTCACGTTCGTCAGGAGAACGCCGACGTGCTCGCGGCCCGACGACCCGCTGAACACCATGTACGGGTACTACCGCGTCGAGGTCGAGGTGACCGCCAAGACCCCGATGGTCACGGTGAACTGGGCCGACGTTCTGAACCCCGGAGAGACGCTGGTCAGTGGGGCCATGTCCGGATTGGCGATCCTTGCGGGGATCGGGGACTCGTACAAGTGGGAATACATCATCAAAACGGCCCAGCTCCAGGCGGGAACGGTGGTCATCACGGGGGCGGCTTGGGCGGTTGCGCCCCCGGTCACGCTGGTCTCTCCGGCCATCACGATGGACGTGGACTGCGACACGGTTTCCTGGCACACCTTCGGGAGCCAGAACCCCAACGTCTACGGCCAGGTGTTCTGGGCGGGAGGAGGAAGATCGGATCCGGTGGTCCCCCCGAACGTGAAGTTGTGGACGAAGGTCTACGCCGGGCCGGGATCGGCGGGCCTGAGCAAGCGGGAGCAGTACCTCTTCGGGGACGCGACCATCCCCGACACAACGGCAAGCTGGATCTTCCAGCTCGGCGGGACGGGCATCGAGGGCTTCGCCGTCGGGCTCCCTGTCTGGATCTTCAACACGAACTTTGTGGACAACCCCGCCAGGGCGATCACCGGCCTGGATATCGAGGCCGAGGAAATGATGATCGACCCGAACGAGGAGGTCACTGGCCTCTACGGGGTGGTGAAGTCCGTTGACCCGGCTCTGATGAGGGTCGAGGTGGACTTCAACATTCCGACGAACCAGCAAGTGCGTTTCACCATGCTGGCGATGGCCTGCATCATGGTCGCTCCGGACAAGTCTCGGGGCTACTACTGGGAGGCGAGTCCGGAGCTGGTTGACATCTGCAAGATCCTTCCGTACCTCGGCGCGGGGAGGGCGGAACTGCGGTGGGGATTCCACTACTGGAACGCGACCAAGTACCCCGCCATCGAGACGCAGGGGGCCGGGTACATCTGCGACGGGGACGGGGAAAGCTACCTCTACGAGTTCCACGGGGAGGCCGCGAAGGAGATCATCAACCCCGTGGACTGGATGGACCTTTTGTGCAGCCCGGTGCAGGAGACCAAGCTCTCGAACGACGCCCTGCCTACGCAGGACGACATCCGGGTGTGCGACTACTGCCTGTTCCAGCCGTGCTCCATCGTCCAGATCGTGGACGAGAACTGCACGGGCAAGGAGGGGGGAGGGCCGGGCTACATCGGATCGGTCGTGCTGACGACGCCCGACGACCCCGGCAAGACATGCGCCTCCCTCTACGCCGCCGAGGGGCATCTCAAGATCATTCCCGCGATCCCGGCGGCGGTCACCGGATGCGGGCTCATCGACGGGTTCAAGACGACGCGGAGGGCCAGGGCATTCGTGAAGCCCGACGTGGCCCGGTACGCCTACAGCCCGACCACGAAGGTCGATGCCAACGGAGTCCCGGTGGAGGGGCAGAACTTCGTGGGGGTGGACTTTGCGACCGGGTTGTTCACCTTCATCCCGGACGTCGTGGTGAGTAACCCCTGCGTCTGTTACAAGGCGCTGAACTCAAGCATCAAGATCGAGCCGCTGCTTCCCGGCATCTACTTCTTGAAGGGGATCGACAAGAGCGGATGCAAGAGCCCGCCGAGCAAGCCCATCAAGGTCGCGGGGGAATCGACGGAGCCCGAGGACTGCGGCGTGGGGTTGAGCCCGACCCTCCTGTTCCACAAGACGCTCAATGACGGGGAGCAGGAATACGTAGGGCCGCAAGGGGCGGATCTTCCCATCGTGGGATCGACCATCAACTTCACCCTCGCCTCCCCGTCGAGGGTGGAATTCCGGGTGTCCTTCTTCGGGTTCGACGTGGTCTGGGGAAGCAAGTTGGGGAAGGACATGACGGGCTGGACCGAACTCTTGGTGAAGAACCTGCAATCCGGAGCCGTCCATAAGATCATGGACAGGCTCCTCATGGTTCGCGCCCAGGAGCAGGGCGGCCAGCCGGATGCGGAGGCCGATGGTGGGGCCGGTTCCGTGGGCTCCAGGGTCGTTGACCTCCCGGCGGGGGTCTACGTGTTCGACCTCATCATCAGGAACGGTCCCCCGCCGTCCACCGGAAGGACCAGATCCCCCATCGACATCCAGGTCTGGCGGTATGGGGTGTGTATTCCTCCGATGTAGGAGCGGGGCATGAACAAGCCGAACACACGGGTAGTCTGGGTGGTCTACAGCGAGGGATCGGGGGCGGTGCAGGCCCTCTACTTCCGCGACCCGAAGACAGTGAAGCAGGGCTACGGGATCATCAAGACAGTTTTGGATGAGAGGGCCATTCAGAAACCCCACCATCTTCGTGTGGTTGGGGAGAAGGTCGTCAGCGTTCTTGCCCTGGGAGGAATCTGAAAAGGATTGAAATAAAAGAGCGGCTCTGATACGATTTCTTGCGTCAAGCGATCTTTTTGATCGAATCGAATAGGAGGACGCTCATGGCACCGCCCCTCATCACCGAAGACATCGTGTTCCAGCACATCTCCAGCCCGTTGGGCAACCCCGGCTCGCCGTTCGACAAGGCCCTGGCGATGCGGGACCAGATCGTCGTGGGCTTCATCCAGAAGATCAACCGCCTCCCCTACCGTTCCCTCGGCGGCGGCATCCTGTCCGACCTCTGGGGCAACGAGGTGAAGGCCAACAACGCCGCGATCTTCCCCGGCATGGGCAACTTCGGGCCGGGCGGCGGGCCGCTTTCGTAGCAAGCGCTACACGTACATCCGATAAGGGAGTGGGCGGAGGACGGTCTCCGCCCATTTTCCTATAGGGGCGATCATGAAGAAAGCCCTGATCGTAGGGATCAACCGCTACCCCTCTTCGCCCCTCAAGGGGTGCGTGAACGACGTCGAGGACTGGCACAAGCTTCTCGCGTCCCTCGGGAAGTACCCCGCCGACAACATCCGGGCGGTGTGCGACGAGCGGGCCACGACCCAGGGCATCCGGGACCGCATGGCGTGGCTCAAGGAGGGCCTGAAGGGGCCGGGCGACGAGGTGTTCTTCGCCTTCTCAGGTCACGGTTCTCAAGTGAGAGACCGTGGTAGCCTCGATGAACTTGCCGACAACCTTGACGAGATCCTCGTGCCTGTGGACATCGATTGGAACACCAGGGTCATCACGGACGACGACATCGGGGAGTGGCTCAAGGGATTCCCGAAGGGGACCAGGATCACGGTCGTCCTCGACTGCTGCCACTCGGGCACGGGGACCAGGGAGATGAGGCCTCCCCAGGAAAACCCGCACTACAAGGCCGACCGCTACCTTCCCCCGCCCCTCGACATCTTCCTCCGTTCCGAGGGACTTGCCACGCGGAAGGGAGTGGAGATTGGAGTCAAGATCGGGCGCGGTCACGGCAAGCGGAATGGTTGGCGGGAGGCCAAGGCGAACGGCAAGAAAAAGAGCCTGTTCTGGTGGAAGAATCCCTGCTTGAAGCCCAAGCCTGCCACGATTTCCACTCCCGTCGCCACGATGAACCACGTTCTCATCTCCGGGTGCAGGAGTGACCAGACCAGCGCCGACGCCCTCATCAATGGGCGGTACAACGGGGCGCTCACCTGCTACCTGGCGACAGCCATGCGGCTGATGCAGGGGAAGTCGATCCGAGAGGTACACGCGCTGGCGCGGAAGTCGATCTTGGACGCGGGGTACACGCAGGATTCACAGTTGGAAGGCCCCGAAAGCCTTCTGACCCATCCGGTATTCATGGTATAACTACGCAAACGGTTTGCGAAAAGGAGATCTCGATGAGTCGCTACTACGCCCCGACCGATAAAACCGTCCGGGGGAACCTCTTGGACGACTTGCAGGCCGACAAGGAAGCCATCGCCGCAGCGTTCGAGGGGGTCCAGGACGAAGAGAAGATGATGGACGCGGGAGGGGCGGGTGTGGGTTACATCCACTTCCTCACCCAGCCCAACGCCGAGGACGCCTTCTCCGTGGACGGGCAGATCTACCGCTTCTTCACGGGATCGCCTCCGAGGCCCCCGCGTCCGCCGTGGAGGCCGCCGTGGAGGCCGATCCCCCGACCCCGCGAGCCCTTCCTGCCGAGGGAGATCCTCCCGAGGGAGATTCCCCCGGACGAGTTCGACGTGGGGATCATCATCGGGCTCACCGTCGAGGAGACCATCGACCACGCCGCTGCCGCAATCGAGGGGAACATCTACACGGGCGTCCGGGGCATCCGGGCGGTCAACGGGGCCGGGCCGGTCCTGCTCCTGGCGGCTCGATGGGCAGGGGCCGACTCCAACTTCCCGATCGAAGAGAGCACGGCAGGGGTCCGCATGGTGGTGGGTGAGAGCGAGGCGCGGAGCGCGGCGGAGCCCCGCCAGAGGAAGGTCGTCACCTGCAACTACGCCATGAACGACCGGGACATCGCGGCCCTGGCGACGCCGTGCGAGATCCCGATCATGTGCTGCATCGCCAGCACGGCCCCGCAGTTCGGGGGGGCGATCATCCTGCGGGGAATGGGCCTCAACGTGGTCCCCTTCACGGCGGACATCGGCTTCGGCGTCCGCCAGATCGGGGACGAGCTCTGGATCATCACGGTTCACGACCTGGGTGGGGTCATCCTGGAAGGCGACTCCATGCTCGTGACTGCGTGGACGTAGGCGCACACGGTGTGCGCGGAGGGGCATGAATGACCGTTCAGAACTTCTATGTCCGTGGAGACAAGTCGATCATCAGCAACGTCATCGACGAGTTCGAGAGCGAGCGCAATCGTGTCCAGACCGCCTTCCAGGGGGTCCAGGACAAGTTCGACTCCGGGGGAGGAAGCGGAGGGGGGACGCGGATCGTAGGAAACGACGTAACTCTGACGGCGGGGTACTTCCAGTTTACGGTCCCGCTGGACGCCGGAAACATCAACAGGTACTGCCGGATCGGAGGCCCTCTATCCTACGGCAGGCAACAGATCCACTTCACCGGGAACCAGAGCGTCCTGCGACTGGGGGCGTGCTCGTCCGACGGTGACGCCTTCACGGAGGACTCCGATGGGATCGTCGTCTACAAGGAGAGCTCCAACTTCCTCGCGAGGATCAAGGCTGATCGGTTCGGACTCACCCGCTGCACGGACTCGGCGCTCTACTTCTTCCGGGTGGACCCGAGCGCCCTGTACTACAGGGCGGACCCCCCCGGAGGGGCGGTACACTTCCGGGTCGATCGCGTCACGGGCATGATGAGCCTGGGGCACGACGCCCCTGTCTCCGGCCTGGACATCTACCCGGACGCGGGGGGCGTGGACAAGGGATTCATCACGCTCAGGGAGCTGGCGGGGGGTCTCCCGCTGGCAGCGGCGAACGCCGTGGCTCTCGGGGCGAAGGACGACGGACTGGGCAAGACCCAGTTGGTGGTCAGGTTCCAGAGCGGTGCTGAGGTGCCACTGGCGACGGAGGCGTAGGGTGAAGGACGACAAGGTCGCTATCTCCTTGGTGAAGATCGAGGAGGGGGATCTCCAGAGGTACATGGCGAACGACGAGGCCATCTCCGACCAGGAGTGGCTCAAGTACGTCGCTAACAGGTACGAGGAGATCAAGGAGGACTACCGGGGGCTGGTGGCGCAGAGGCGGGAGGCGGAGGCCCAGGGTAGGGAAGACCTCCTGAACCGTCTCACCTCTGTGTTCCGAGGGAACTACAAGGCCCGCGTGTGGGCGGTGAAAATCCTTCGGGAGAAGGGGTTCGTCGTAGAAGACCCCTTCGTTCCTAACGGAAAATAAGGAGGGCAAGATGCCGTACGTCAGACCGGACAAGGCGATCAGGGAGAACATCATCGTCAAGATGGAGGAGGACCGCGACGCGATCCAGGCCGCCTTCTCCTCCAGTCTCATCGAGACCTCGGTGGACTTCATCCACGACATGCCCCCGGTGGGCGGCGACGTGCGGATCAGGACGGCGCTGGGCACGATGACCCCCATCGAGGGGTCGTGCTGCTGCATGCCGGGAAGCGGACCCGGAGGGCTGGTGGACATCAAGGTAGGCACTCCCGCAGGCCCCTCGATCCTGACGGCCCCTGCCGCCATCACCTCGACCCCCGGCGTCCCGGTGCCGCTGTCCTTCATCCCCGGCGTGTACATCCCGGCGGGCGTGCCGATCTGCTACATCCTGACGGACATCGGGGCTCCGGTCTTCTTCCCGACGATGAACGTCAAGTGGAACATGACGTAGCCCTGAAGGACGGGCTTGCAAGGAATTCTGAAGGAGGTGGGGAGTGCGGAAGATCATCTACGCGCTCGGCGGGATTACCCTGATGATGTCGGTCGGGTGCAACGGGGATTTCCTCAAGATCGACCCAGCCTTCGCGGCCCCCCTCGTCGAGAAGGGCGCGGCGATCACGACCACGCTGGGGCTCAAGGCCCTGGTTTCGGACGCCGAGGGCTACGAGAAGGTGAAGGCGGTGGTCAAGCCGGTGCAGGAGATCATCGACACTACGGTGATCCCCATCATCAAGGGGGTGGATCTGGCCGACGTGACGCGGGCGACGGTAGACAAGGCCCTGGCCCTCTTGAACGAGAAGATCCCCCAGGAGATCAAGGGAGTGATCCAACTGGCCGTGAATGGGGCGCTGGTCCTCTTGAAGATGCCCGACAACCCCGCGACGAAACTGGAACCAGGACAGGCCGAAATCATTCTGGCCCTGTTCCGGGGCATCGAGACGGGGGCCTCGGCGTTCGTGGCTTGGGGCGGGCCGGGTGCCAAGGCTCTCGGGGACATCCCTGTGGTGATGGAAATCACATGGGCCGGAGGAAAAGGCCCGTAGGATTACCGGTCTCCTTTCCTTCCCGCGATCCGCCGGGGGGTTCGCGCCTCCTGGCGGATTTTTTTACAGAATTGCCCTTGACAAAATCATTGAACGATATATACTATAATAGGAATTGAGGAGGATTGAAGATGATGACGCTTCCAAGATCGCGCTTGGCGGACCAGAGGGCGCAGCTTCGGGCGAAGCCGGTCGACCCCATGAAGGAGAAGATCCGGCGGAACCTGAAGACCATGCTCCTCATGGGCGACGACGACTCGGATATGAAGGCGTTCGCGGACAAGGTCTGCAAGCTCCAGCACCAGTTCCGGGACGGCAAGCTCTACGTCGGGACGGACTTCCCCCCGAAGCACGAGGTGCGGAAGTCGGCCAAGACAGGCGATCCCTGGTGCCGCTGCCCCGACTTCGCCTTCAGGAGCCGGAAAGGCGGCGGGCTCTGCAAGCACCTGGTGTACGCCCAGGCCGCCGAGCTGGAGATCCCAACCACGGGAGACGTCTAAAAAAGTTATTTAGCCCCTTGACAAATAAGGCAAGGCGTATATACTGTAGGTAGATCCTGGGCAAGAAGCAAGGAAGGACGAAGGAGGACGAACCATGCGGATCGGACAGGTGCCGGAAGTTCTGCGGGCGCACGAATCGGCGGGCAACGCGGTCATGCTCTGGTCGCCTCCGGGCGTGGGCAAATCGAGCCTGGTCGGGCAGATGAGCGAGGAGGACGGCGTCCTCAATGTCGACATCCGCCTCAGCCTCCTCAACCCGGTCGACCTGCGGGGCATCCCCATCGTCAAGGGGGATCGGGTCGAGTGGGTGCCGCCGGTGTTCCTGGTCAACAAGGGGCCATGCCGCTTCTTCCTCGACGAGATCAACATCGCTCCTCCCACCACCCAGGCCGCCGCCTACCAGTGGGTGCTCGACGGACGGATCGGCGAGTGGGCGATGGACCGCACCCCGATGGTCACGAAGACGGGATGCAAGCGCCCGGCGCAGACGATCGTCGCTGCCGGGAACCGCGCTTCCGATCAGGCATTCGTCCACCAGATGCCCGCCCCCCTGCGGAACAGGATGGCGCACATCGAGGTGGAGCCCCACCTGGACGACTGGAAGGAGTGGGCCTGGAAGTCCGGGGTCGACGGGAGGATCATCAACTTCCTCCAGTTCACTTCGCGGGTCGGGGTCGGGCTCAACGCCGATTCTCCCTGGGGCCTCCTCTTCTTCTTCGATCCCAAGGTCCACGCGACGGGGGCCTTCCCGACCCCGCGCTCCTGGGTCCAGGTCAGCAACTTCGTCGGGGTGAATCCCCGGTTGGCCATGAACACCGAGGCGATCGCCGGGATGGTCGGGGGCGCGGTCGCGCAGAAGTTCGTGGCCTTCCTCAAGGTCGCGGACAAGCTCCCGAACGCCGACCGGGTCCTCGACGGCGAGATCACCCTTCACCCGCCGACGGAGCCAAGCGCCCTCTACGCCTTCTGCGGTGCGCTCACCGCCGCCCTCATCCGGAGGGAGAAGGACAAGCGGGTGAAGGCCACCGAGAACGTCGCCCTCTACTGCGCCAAGCACTGGGCCGATGCGGCGGAGTTCGCCATCCTGACCATGAAGGACTTCGGCAGGACGCCCGAGTACAAGGAGGTCTACCGGAACGTGATCGTCACCAAGGGCTGGCGCGACTTCGCAAAGTGCTTCGGCCAGCTCCTGGAGGTGTAGGAATCCTCTTGACAAATACGGGAAATCACCTATAATATAGGCAGAGTCAGGATTGAGGTGAAAGATGGCCGACAACGAAAACCTCTTCGCCAAGAGCAAGGTTCAGCTGGTTCTGAACCACCCGTTCTTCGGCGTCCTGGTCTGCCACTTGCCGACCGAGCCGATGGATCCCGCGATCATGATGGCGATGGGCGCTCCGCCTACGGCGATGGTCGACGGGAAGAAGATCTACTACAACGCCGAGTGGGTGAAGGGCCTCCCGGAAAAGCAGCGGATGGGTCTCCTCTGCCACGAGATCCTTCACCCCGCCCTTCAGCACCTTTGGCGGCGGGGGCAGCGCGAGCCCGAGACCTGGAACAGGGCTTGCGACTACGTGGTGAACGACATCATCCTCAACACGAAGAACGGAGGGGGAACCGGATTTGAGCTTCCTCCCGGCGGGTGCATCGACGGCCAGTTCTCCGGGATGTCCGTCGAGCAGGTCTACCATCTTCTGAAGGAGCAGGAACAAGGGAAGGGGAAGAAGAAGGCGAAGGAAGGCAAGGTCCTCGACGGACACCTGGAGAAGGAATACGAAAAGGGCGGGGGGAAGGGGAAGGGGAAGGCGGGGGCAGGGGACCAGGGGGCCAGCAAGAAGGACGGGAAGGGGAAGGACGGGAAGGGGAAGGGGCAGGAGAAGAAGGACGGGCAGGGCAATGGCAGCGGGGCCAAGGAAGAGGCCGAACGCCAGCGCCAGGAAGCGGAGAAGAAGGCCGCGCAGGGCCAGGGCAAATCCGAGGAGAAGGATGAGGAGAAAGACGACGAGGGGGAGAACGACCAGGACGGGGAAACGCCCAACCAGCAGCAGGAGGGGGAAGGCGGGGACGCCGACTCCAACGAGGGAAGCCTCGACGACGTGAAGGAAGACATGACGGAGGTCTGGAAGGGCCTCCTCATCCAGGCGGCGATGGTTGCGAAGTCGAGGGGAACCCTTCCCGGCCAGCTGGAACGGCTGGTGGGGGAGGTCACGAAGCCCAAGGTGCCGTGGCAGCGGATCATCGAGATGTACATCAACGACACGATCCGCGACGACTACGATATGTGCCGCCAGGACCGGCGGTTCATCATGCAGGGGATCTACTTTCCCGAGCTGCAAAGCAACGCGGCGAGCGTGGTGGTTGCGACCGACACCTCCGGCTCCATCGGGGGGGATGAGCTGAAGACCTTCGTCGGGGAGATCACGGGCATCCTGCGGTGCAGGGGGGTCTCGGCAATGAGGCTGATGGCCTGCGATGCCGAGATCACCATGGACGAGACGCTTCTCCCGACGGACGCCTTGCCGGAGAACTTCCCCGGCGGTGGTGGGACGGACTTCCGCCCGGTCTTCAAGCGGATCGCTGACAACATGGAGGGGATTCCTCCCGCCCTGATCGTGTACCTCACGGATGGGTACGGGACTTTCCCGGAGCGGGACATCGGCATCCCGACGATCTGGTTGATCGCGGCGCACTCGGGAACGCCCGACGAGAGCCTTCCCAAGCCGCCCTTCGGGATCACGGTGCGGTACGACCTGGATACGGAGGTCATCGGTGTCCTTTGAAGAAGCGGAAGAGAGGGGACCCTACGAGGAGACCTACCGGACGACCGAAGTCCAGGTAGGTCTCTTCCTCATTTCCCTCGGATTCGAGTCGGTGGCCGAAGATCCTTCTCCCCTCGGATTCCGTTCCGCCCCTTCCATGTGGAAGAGGGGGATGGGGTTCGGGGCGGTCGTCAGGGCTTTTCCGAGATTCAACTCTTTCAAGATGGAAGTGAATCTCGGGGTGTATGCCGAGGAGCGGGATGAGGCGGGGGAAGACGTTTCCTACGTCTCTCCCGTCACGATTTCCATTGAGGGGGCGGATCATCACTGGAAGGACGTCCTGAACAAAAAGATCCAGTCCGCCGTCGAGCACGGGATGAAGGCGATGAATCTGACCTGCCCCCATTGCGGCGGGAAGATGAAGGAGAGGAAGATCCGGGCGGATGGAGATCACAAGGGCGAGTCATTCTACGGCTGCTCGAAGTACCCCCAGTGCCGGGGGGCGAGATTTCCGTGGAACGCGGGGGCGCAAAGCGACGAGGGCAAGTGGGCGTTTGCCAAATGCCCCGACTGCGACGCCCCCCTGGTCATCCGATACGCCAAGCAGGGGAGGAACGAAGGGAACAAGTTCTACGGGTGCAAGGCATATCCGAAGTGCAAGCGAATCGTCCAGGAAAACGAGCTGATGGCCCTCCGGTTCATGCAGGGGGAAGACGCCAAAAACCCCTGGGAATGGACCCCCCCGGAACCCCCTCCCGATCCACCTGTTGATTTAACTTTTTAATTTTACCCCTTGACAAAATCATGAAACGATATATACTATGATTAGGATGATGGAGAAAGGGGAAAGGTGAACAAGAACACAACAGACTGGGAGAGGGCCTGGGAGGCTTGCAAGGACGAGATCACCGACGTCGGGGGCGGGCTCTTCCTGAGCGCGGTTCCGAGGGCAAACGACCTCCGAGACCTGGGGATCAAGAACGTCCTCAACGTGGCGCGGGAGCAGGGGGACAACCACCTGTGCTACGGCAACTTCAACGTCGCCCACTTCTTCATCGAGGACGGCGTCCCGATGAACCCGATGATGGTGCGATCGGCCTTGAAGACCCTGCGGGAGATGCACCGGAAGGGATCGACCGTGGTTCACTGCGGGATGGGGGTCAGCCGATCCCCCACGATCATCGCCCTCTACTGGTACGCCAGGGGCGAGGTGGACTCCCTGGAAGAAGGCATCGAGATCCTTCAACGGGTGCGGCCCTGCGTTTCTCCGAATTACATCGTGGACAAGAAGGTCATGCGGGCGGTCGACGGTCTTCGCCGGATGTGGACGAAGCATGGGGCTCCCGCGACTATCAGGATTGGAGGTGCGGAATGACCGGACTCGAAAACGTGGGCGTCCTTCACTACGACATCCCGGTGAGCATCAGCAGGTTCGGCATCTGGCTCCGCAAGGAGCTGCGGAAGGGCAAGGCCCTCCCGGCGTCCAAGAGCGTCTACCTGGTGAACTGGTCGGACGTCCCGCGCCTCCAGGGGGTGGTGGACGGGGCGAAGGTCGCCTACACCGAAAAGTACCCGGAGGAGGCCGCGACCCTCAACCGCCTCTCGGTCGCCTTCCTGAAGTTCGACAACGCCACGGGGGAAGAGGCCCGGCGGATGGCGGTCGAGGGCATGAACCGCCTCATCGCGGAAACCACCGACTCCCTCAAGAAGCAGATCAAGAAGGCCGACGGCGAGGGCCTGCCCCGCGCCATCCAGCGGAAGTTCATCAAGCGCATCAAGGAGTGCAAGATGCTCGCGATCGCCTTCCGGCTGATGGAGGACGTCGAGGGGCCGATGGCGGAGCTCTGGACCCTGGTCGAGGAGGAGATCGGAGCCGAGGTGGCCGCGCAGATCGCCAAGAAGGCGGAGGCCCGGCTCGCCAAGGCGGTGGCCTAACCCTGCAAGGCGGGATCCCGGAGGCCGGAACAGACCCGCGCCTTCGGGTTCCCGTTCTACTTGGGGAGGTGAAGCATGAAGTGGTATCCGAAAGGACTTCATGGGGGAGGGCGAGGGGCGGTGGTCCCCGAAGCCAAGGTTTCCGACAACCACTACACCATGGAGTGCTACACCGAACGAATGACAACGGCCCGATGGAAGGCCGTCCTTCTGGCGAAGATGGACGAAATCTTCTGCGGGGGTCACCGCCGACGTCTCGTGGCAAAGCGGCTCGGGGCGGGGGTCGTTGAAGTGAGCAAGGCCCCGGAGAAGCAAGGATGAAGTGGAGGAAGTACAAGGAGAGAGGGAACCGGCTGGTCGCCCTGAAGGAGCCCCGCCTCGTCACCCGCGTGGGGTACGAGGTGGACTTCGAGGAGGCTTGCCGGATGGTGGCGAAGGAGGCCACTTTTGTCCCGGGGGATCCCAGGATCAAGGACGCGAAGACGGAATTGGATGGTTGGCCGGTTCAACAGAACAAGGATTTCGACCTTAAAATCGTTTCTCTTCATCCTTCTCTGTGGAAGTACTGGGACGACCGGGCAAATTGGAAGAAACACCTGAGCGACAATCTTGAAGAGGCGATAGGGCACGTGGGGGTCGATTCCGTTATGGGGGCCATCGACCATGCGGTCGTGAGAAAGATGATTTTAGACCGCCTTCAGTCGGAAATTCACGGGGGGCAGGAGAGGAAAATCTGGTTTGAGGACCCCCCTGGGACGATGATGCTACCGGACGCGAAGGAGATGTGGCGCGGGCCGTGGGAGGTTCTCGGTTGGGGAACGGCGTACACCGGGACTTACTATCCGGGAGGGGGGAACGCGGAGGATTACGAGCCCCCTCATCTCGGAAACGTCCGGGTCCATGTCCTTTTGAGAATTGTCTACGTCGGGAAAGACCCCGGGTGGGGCGAGCACATGGTATTGAATGAGAACACGTATCCTTGGGAACAGGAAGCGGTCGCGCAGAAGATGTTGACCGACGTTCAGATCGGTTCGAGGGGAGCATGAAACGCCCGAAGCACCTCCTGAAGGAATGGGAGGACGGATTTCCAAAGACCGAGTGTGGGAAGATCGTAGAAGAGAAGGACGCCACGCTTATCCTCGAAAAGGTGACGTGCGGAACGTGCAAGAAGGGGAAGGAGTTCAAGAAGATCCAGCGGAGCCGACCCTTCAGGTGGGCGCAGGGGAGGTAGCGGTGGAAGACAGCAGAGCGATCTACTGGCAGGACGCCATCTCAAGAAATATCCCCTTGGGAAACGTGTCGAAGGAGGAGGTGGAAAGAGCCCCCGAGGAAAGGGCGGACGCTTTCTTCATCGCGGGGATGGTCCTGGCCGCACGGGGAGGGGAGGACATGAGCAACGAGCAGCTTCATTGTTCGGGGGAGGCCGTGATGGAGAACCTTATGCACGAGGGCCTCCGCAGACGGTTTGCGAAAAATCGGCCCAAGCTGTTCTGTCTTCGTGACCTCCCCTTGCTCGAACTCGACAGGCGAATGGAAATCCCCGAGCGGGAGTTCATGCTCGGGTTGGCCTACATGATCAGGGAGAAGACGGGCAGGGAGTTGACCGCCGAGCAGGCCGCTTCGGAGATCGACTACCGATTAACAGGAGGGAACAACTGATGAAGAAGGAAGGGACCGGGAAAGGGATGGCCTGCCCCTACTGCAAGTCGGAAATGAGGGACGGCAAGTGCCCCGACTGCGGTGCGTGGGCGGACTCCTACGGAATCGTCCACCGGGCCAAGTGCCAGGGGGGATTCCACGAGGCGTGCTCCGTGAAAGGGAGCGTGAGAGAGGAAGAGGGAGACGATTAGTTTTTGGAGGCTTGACAAAAGAAACAAGTACCTTATAATGTAAAGGTGAACTTGAGGCGCAAACGATGGCGAGACGAATCGTTAAGGCGGGGGTCGTAACGCCCGACCTGATGGTCTACGACAAGAGCTTGAATCGGGAATTCTTCCCGAACGTGAAGCTCTTCGCAGAGAAGATGATCCCCGGCTGCCCCCTGGGCAAAACGGTGTATCTCACCCTCGCGTTTCACAGAAGGAGCCGGGCGCGCTTCCCCGTTTCGGTTTCGACCATCCAGTCCGGGGATGGGTGGCTTCACGTCAAGGTGCGAGTGAGCCATTTTGCTGCATTCCCCTGTGCAACCCAGGTCAAGACCAAGACGACCGCAGTAGGAGACAAGGTGGCGCAGGTTCTGATGAACGCCAGGTTCACCTACGACTTCGACGACGTGACGTTCTCGAACGCCGAGGAGGCGGCGATCTTCGGCGCGGGGAACGGCCTATTCTGGGCTTTGCGGAAGCTCAACCGGATCGAGGGAAGGAACTCAAAGACGGCCAGGAATCTTCACGGGTTGATGTGGCTCAGCTCCTTCCGATTTTGGCTGGCGAAGGGGAGGGACGACGCCGCCATCGTGCCCGAGAAGATCGTCGACCGGAGGGCGTTGTGTCTGAAGTGACGATTGTCTTGACCCAGGAGGACTTCCGACGGCTTGTGGCCGGGCGACCCGTCGAGGTCGAGGTGAAGCTGCGTGGGGTGCAGTGGTGGATACGATTCGGCTTGAAGGACATCGACTTCAACACGATGATCGAGGCGATCCGGGACGCAATGGAAGGAATGGCCAGTGGCCAGGTCGAAAAACTCAATCCAGCGGATCAAGGAACGGGCCAAGGTTCTCTCGGCCCGGATCCAGATTCTGGAGGAGGAAAACCAGGCCCTGAAGATGGCGGCAGCCATCGAGGGGTTCAAGATCGAGCATCAAGGGGTGTCGAACAGGATTTACAGGGGGAGGTCCAAGGAATTCAGGGTCGGCCAGCTGATCCTCCCCCTTCCGAGGGGATGGGTCATTGATTCCAGTTCGGGGTCGTTTACTGCTTTCACTACCGAGCGGCATGGGCAGAAGTACGCGGAGGTCCAGGTCATCCAATTGGAGGAGTGAGAATGGCAAGGGTACTGACGGTTTACATCGGGAAGGAAACGATCGAACAGATCCTCAAGGGAGAGACCATCGAGATCGGAGTGGCGGATAGCGCGGGCCAGAAGTGGAAAGCCGCGCTCGCCAAGACGGGCATCACCCTGGAGGAGGGATTCGCTCTTTCCATCGGGGAAGTTCCGAAGTGGATTCTTTACATCGAGGGCCACCCGATCGGGACCGGCCAGAACGAGAACCCGGGAGATGCCCTCCGCGAAGCGTTTGCGGCGGCGGGGTTGACGTCCATGCCCGAGGCGGTGGAGGCCAAGGCAATCAACGCGGAGACGGGCGACGCCTACTCGATTTTCACGCTCGAAGGTTCCGCCTACTGCGTTCCCGTGACGCAATTCGCGGAGGAGGTCGCCAAGTCCTCGAATTGGACGACGGCGAGGCAGGCCAAGCGGCCCGAGATCGACGCCCTGATGAAGGAGCTCAAGGCGCTCCCCAGGGGGTAGGGGGACCACATGGAGGAGCAGGCGTTTCCCAGCGTGACCGTCAGGAAGTGGACGGCGTGCGGCGTGATGGACGTCACCCTCGTTTTCAATTCTGGCGGCAAGGTCAGCGGGATTTTCCCCCGCCTCGGGAAGGGGTTCACCTGCAAGGGGCTCCTCTGCGGGGTTGCGGGGAACATCGCGGGGAGGGCTATCCAGCTGGGGGTGCCCATTCCTTCCATCGTGGCGGCAATGAAGGGGACGGCATGCCCCGAGGCGAAGGACAAGAGGTCCTGCCTTGACGCGATCGCCGGGGTGCTCGATGAACACGGAGGTTCCTGTGCCTCTTCCGGTGAATGATCCATCGTTCATGTTTCTCTGCCGCTTCTGCGAGTGTTTTGCCGAGGCGAAGGATGCCGGAAGAGCGTCGTGCGGGAAGGCTTGCGGGGGGCCGAAGAAGAGGATGGACTACCCCAAGTACCGGGGTCCCCTCACGATGAAGTACATCGCGGATCACTGCTTCGTTTGCGGGGAGGAGACCAGGATTTCCGTTCACGTCCACAAGGAAGACCGGGCTCTGGGCGTCTGCGAGAAGCACCTGATTTTTGCCGGGATCGGGTACGATGACATCAAGAAGGTGAAGGCGGAGAACATGGGAATCGTGTGCCGGAAGATGGTTTCCATTTCTCCCGAGGAACTATTCGGCCTCAAGGGGCCAGAGGACAAATCATGATTCGATGCGATATCTGCCGGATGGAGTTCAAGGACGACAACGCGGAGAGGTTGGATCGAACGAAGCACGGATGGCCGGTTCCAACGGGTAAAACCGACAAGGAGACGGGTGCTCCCGTCTGGAAGCTCCGCCTGTGCTCCGACGCGTCGCCCGCCGAGATCCTGACCTACCGGAAGGTAAAAGAGAATCTCAAGAAGGGGATCAGGAGCGCGGGTTTTCCCGGAGGGAACACCCCGTGAATTTAGAGAGCCTCCCCAAGGAAGCCGAGGACACGTTCTGGTTGTCCTTCGGTGCCAAGCTGCCCCCGGGGGCGAAGGTCTTCGTCTCGAAGACGGCGGAGTCCCCGAGGACCTTCTTGGACGCCAGGGGGGCGCTCCTTTCCTGCATCCCTTCCGCCATGTTGGCGCACCTGATCTTCGTGGATCTGTATCCCGAGGCAAATTGGGCGCACGACTGCCTTTACGTCTTTGCGGTGTCGGGTGGGAACCTATTCGCTGTGGCGCACGACTGGCCCCCGCTCGGGGCCGACGATTTTCTTCCCATGGAAAAGAAAGGATGAACGGTGGACGCGAAGCAAATGAAGTCGCTGGAGAAGATGCTCCTGGAGAAACGGGAGCGTCTCTCCAACGACATCGGGCGCATGAAGGCCGATGAGGAGGTGATTCCCAGCAAGGATCCCGAGGATTTAGACTACGAGGCAGAGATCACGCGGGGTCTAATCGAGATGGAAGAGAGGGAGATCCGGGAGATCGACGACGCCCTGGCGCGGATCGAGGACAAGACCTTCGGGATCTGCGAGTCTTGCGGGAAGGGAATCAAGCCCGTCAGGCTCAAGTCCCTTCCGAATTCCAGGCTGTGTCTTCCCTGCAAAAGGAAAGAGGAAGAGGCATGAAGCCCGGCGACGTCGTAGTTCTGAAGGGAACGATCATTTATGACGGGGGAATCACTATCCCCGACAAGTCTGATCGTCTCACCATCATCGAGGGGAAGGCTGACATCGGCGGGTGCATCCTGGCGAAGGATTGGCAGGGGGAGATCCACTGCATCAATCCCGACAGGTTCGATCTGGTCTGGACCGCCGAGGAGGCCGTCGCCAAGAAGATGATGGAGCCACCTATCATGCAGTTCAAGCCGGTGAGCTACGCCGAGGTGGAACAGCGGCTTCATCAATCTATAGCGAAGGCCATGGCGATCAACCTTGACGACGCGATCATGAATGGGATGCTCGCGACGGCGGACGAAAAGGGAACAAAGCAGATAGCCACGCAGTTGGGGATGGGGGACCGAGGATGAAACGCATGACGGTACTACTGGTGGTCGTTTTCATGTCCGGGTGCCCCTCTTCGGAGCTCCTTCGGGAGACCCCGGTGATGGACACGGACCTCGTGGCGGTCGAGAAGGCTCACGCCCAGGAGATCCAGACCCACCTCCTGCCCGAGGGGCTGCTGATCTACGCCAAGAGGCCCCCAGGAGACCTGAAGGCACTCTACGAACAGGGGACCGCCCAGGCGGACGGGGCGTTCCACAACGGGCTCTACCTCGCGGCCCTGTCCCTGAAGTACGCCGTGACCAAGGATCCGGCGGACCAAGTGAAGGCCCTGGCCTGCTGGAAGGCCCACCATCTCCTCGTCGCGGGTTCCGGATACTCCGGGCTGGTGGCGCGATCCTACGGGAAGCACGATCCATCGGAGACCACGCTGACCTTCAGGCGGGACGGGAGCGGGGACGGGCAGGGGGGGTGGCTGTTCGGAACGAACATCTTCGTGCGGCTGGCCGCCGACGACGCATCCAGGGCGGAGGCGGCGGTGGACGTAAAAGCCATCGCCATGCACATGAGGAAGCACCACCTGAAGGTGTACCAGGACGAGAACACGCCGACGCCCTACGGGGACTTCAACACGCCGGTCATGGGGGTCCCCATCGGGCACTACGGGGTGGCGATGATGGCTCTTGCGAACCTCGCTCTGAAGCTGAACCCGGGGGACGGGGAGTGCGAGGCGTTCCTCAACTGGCTGGTCGAGAAGGATTACCATCGGCAGGCGCAGCACTTCTACCCGTGGTTCCCCCACTCCGCCGCGAACACGTTCATGTACGGGATGAATATGGTGACCCTCTGGATGAACGACGAGTCTCCGCACCGGAGGGAGTTCTACCTCGCAGGCGCGGATGCCTTCTGGGAGCGGAGCCACGCTTGGCAGATGACGTTCCACGCCCTGTCCTACAAGTTCGTGGGGGGGACCCACTACAGCGGGGACATCGACGGCTCGGTCGTCAGGCTGAAGAATCTGACGCAGAGGTACAACCCCTACGCCGACCAGCATCAGAACACCAAGACCCACACGAAGGTGGTGCCGTTGGAGTGCCGACCCGTGACCTCGACCGCGTGGTCGTCGGACGCCTACGAGGAGCTGCTGAAGGCCGAGGGAGGGGACCCGTCCCTGGACTACTCGCGGCAGGACTTCCTGCTTGCCTATTGGATGGGCCGGTACATGGGAGCCCTTGAATGATCGTCAAACTTGAAGATCATCCGTGGCTTCGGGATGAGATGCTGGAGAAGGCCAGCAAGGTAGCGGGGAAGGTCGTCGGCTCATTTTTCCTCACGAAAATAGGGATGGAAGCGGGGGTGATCAAGGCGGTTCGGAAGGGGGCGGAAGAGGCTTTGCGGCCCTACAATGTTAGGGTGTCGTGGGGGGAGGAGAATCTTGCTGAGTACCTATCTACCCACATGGACGTCACGTTCGATTTCTCGCCCGAGAGCGAGACGGACCTCGATCACCCATGGTCCAGGCGTATTTTCATTCACACGGACCGCATGAAGAAGTTGCTTCAGAAGAACGGGCTCCTCGCCAACGCGGACGACGCGAGGGCGGTAGCGGAATCTCTCCTGAAGTAGGAGGACGTGGATGTCAGCCATTGACAGGCTTCTCGATAAGTTGGGGATCAAGGCCCCACCCATTGCCGACTTGAGCCAGATAGCCCCCTGCCTGGGGGCAGACTACTCCGTTCGGGAGTTCGCACGAGAAGCGGCCCAGCGCATCCACAGCCAGTTCGGCCTCGACGAAGACCTCGTCTTCTTCATGATCATCGACGAGAAGGATCCCGAGGAGGAAACCAAGATCGCCGAGGCCGTCGAGGCGCGGGCGTGGTCGAGGCAGGGGGCAGAGGAGGAGGACGCCTGGGAGGACGAGGAAGAGGAAGACGAGGACTGGGACGAGGACGATCCTGAAGAATCGAGGGGGGATCAATAGAGTTGAGTGACCTTGACGAAAGGGCCAAGCATGAAAATCGGAAGCATCGAGGACCTCAATCCAGCGCCCTACAACCCGAGGCGGATCGACCAGGAATCCTTGTCGGGCTTGCAGGTCAGCATCCGGGAACTCGGCGACGTCAGCTGCATCTGTTTCAACGAGAGGACGAAGCAGATGTTTGCGGGACACCAGCGGGTGAAGGCCCTCAAGGCGGAGTTCGGATCCGACCTCAAGATTGTCGGGGACGAGGCGACGGGCTTTTCCATCCTCACCCCGAAGGGGGACCGCTTCCCCATCCGGGTCGTGGACTGGCCGGAGGACAAGGAGCGGCTGGCGAACCTCACGGCCAACAACCACTTCATCCAGGGGGTGTGGACCGAAACCGCCGAGGACGTTCTTGGGCAGGCCGACAACGACTTCCCGGAATTGTGTGAGCAGCTCCGTCTCAACGACCTGGACCTTGAACTTCTCATTGCGAAGGGGAAGAAGGATCACGTCGGCAAGGGCAAGGACGCGGAGCCCGACCTCGACGCCGGGGAGGAGCTGAGGAAGAAGTGGGGGGTGGAGCTGGGGCAGATTTGGGAGATGGGAGATCACCGGATCCTCTGCGGAGACTGCCTCGACAAGGCCCTGGTGGATAATTTTATGGCGGGGGAGATGGCTCACATGAGCTTCACCGATCCCCCCTACGGGGTGGATTACGGAGGACACAACCACCCATTGTGGTCTCACAAACACGCCCCAATCCAGAACGACGCCCTGCCCGCCGACCAGATGGCCGCTTTCTGGGAAGCCGCCTTCAACATGGTGGCGGACTACGTCTCGAACGACCTCTACGTGACGGCCCCCGGAGGCCCCCTGAACAACACCATGGCCGCCGCCATCTCCAGGACCCCGTTCGAGCATCACCAGTGGCTCATTTGGGTGAAGGACCGGCTCGTCCTCGGGCGGTCGAATTACCACTACCGGCACGAGCACATTTGGTACGGCTGGAAGAAGGGGAAGACATCTTCCTGGCAGGGATCCACGACCGAGGACAGCGTCTGGGAAATCAAGCGCCCCAGTCGATCGGATGACCACCCGACCATGAAACCGGTGGAGCTCGTTCAGAAGGCCCTGGCCAACAGCAGCATGAAGGGCGACACCGTGTTCGAGCCCTTCAGCGGCTCGGGGACAACCATCGTGGCCTGCGAGAACATGGAGAGGAAGTGCTTGGCCATCGAAGTCGTTCCGGCCTACGTCGCCGTCGCGCTTCAGCGGTGGTCGGACGCTTTCCAGAAAACTCCGAAAAAGTTGTCGTAGGTCCCTTGACTCGGTGACCCTCCCGCCTATGATAGGGAGTGGCAAGACCGGGGGAAGAAATGCAGCGAGGCAACGAATCTCGGATCTCAGCACCCCCTTCGCTGGGGGTTGCTGGCGGGGGGTTACGCGGGTTCTCCTGCGCTGCCCCGGTAGCCCCCTATAACCATCAGGCCGTCTTCCACCAGGAGGCGGCCTTTCTTTTTTTGCTGGAAACCCCTTGACAGCTTTCAGACGGGGGAGCAAGAATAGGGGTGTCGGGGGAGCGGTAGTGAACAAGGACAAACCCTGACAAGCGAAACAAGATGGCCGCTGGCAACGGCCTGAGAACAGGAGAACGGAGCGGGAGTGGTAGAGACGAAGCACAACACCGGAAAAACCGGTGTCGGTTGCCAACCGACTCCGGGGGGGCGAAGTGGGGAATCGGACCACTCCTACTCGCCCTACGTAGCCCCCGAAAAAACAACCAGGCCGCGCCTCGAAAGAGGTTGCGGCCTGTTTTATTTCCAGGCAAGACGCCGAGTGACCGGCGAGACGCGGTGAAGAAGCCCCAGAGGTGAACGGGGCATGCTCGGGTGGAAAGGATCGAACGATGGACGGCGGAGTTATCATCAAGCGCAAGAGGGCGCAGGGGCCATTCAGCATCAACTACGGTCCCTACGTCGTTGATGGGAGAATTTCGGACGGGGCGGCACGGACCCTCGATCTCCTGGACATCCTTTGCGGGGCGGACGAGGAGGGAAACCATAGCTGCGGCTTGATCGCCCGGCTGAGGCATACCACCACCAGAACCATCGAGAGGCACCTTGACGAGCTGAAAACGGTGGGCCTCATTGCCGTCGAGTACCGCCAAGGGCAAACCAACGTGGTCACCATCCTCGACCCGGTTGAGGTGTACGGAGACGAGGCGATCCGGAACTTCTACCGGCTGTTCGTGCGGCGGGAGACCCCCGAAAAAAACTTCGGGGGTGGGACCCCCGACAAAAATGTCGGGGGTACCTACGACAAAAATGTCGGGGGGACCCCCGACAAAAATGTCGGACAGAACAGAGGGGGGGGAAACAGAGTAAAGAAAACAGAGCCCTACGGGGCGTTGTCGCCCGAGGCGACACCGCTTCTCGTGCTCAAGACAGCTGAAAAGAAGAGGGAGAAAGAAGCAGAGGATAAAGCCAAAGCCAAAGGCATCGCCTTCGAGAAAGAAATTCATTCAAACGCTGCATCTTCTGAAATCGCTTCAGAAGCCGCTGGTTGCCCCCAGGACGCGTCGCCTCCCAAGGGCAACCCGGCCCAGCGGGGAGGGGGGGCACCCCCGGCAACGGCGGCAAGCCGTCCCGGTTCCCGCCCCGTTTCCCACGATGACGCAGATCCCATCTTCGCCCCCTTCCACCCGGAGGAAGAAATGGTTCCGCAAACGCTTTGCGCTGCTCCCTTCAAGAGCGAGAGGTCGGGGGGGCAGATCCTGATTCCAGGAAGTGACGACGAGGACGATGGTCGGATTTCCAAGAAGCCGAAGAAGAGGGGGATGTACGACCCGGAGAAGGCCCCGGCGGAGTGGAACACGAACGACGCCATCGGGTACTTCCGCAAGATGTACCAGAAGGCGTGGCCGGGGGAGGGAGCGCCGGACGTCGGGGTGAAGGACGCCGCTGCCGTGAAGGGGCGGCTCGCCTGGCTCAAGGCGGAGGGCACCGGGGCGGGCATGATGAAGCGGGCCATTGACCACCTGTTCGCGGGGTGGAGCGATGGTTTGCCTTCTCGGATGAAGTGGACGGGGTCGCGTCCGGGGCTGGTCCTCATCGAGAGCACTCGGTGGTTCGAGTCCCTGGTGCGGGAGGTGCAGGGAGGGGTGGGGGCGAGCGGGAGGGTGGACGAGTGGTCTGGGAACACCCCGGAGGGGAAGGTGCGGGAGGAGAAGTACGCGAAGAAGGAAGAGATTGTAGCGAGGTTGATCCATGAGGGTGCCAATCTGGAAACCGCAGAGCGTGAAGCGCGCCGACTGGCTGGATGCTAACGTCCCGGAGGGGAAGTGGGGGGCGAGCCTGGAGGCCCTTCCGGAGAACATCCCCGGAGTCGCGGCCTACCGGCTGAAGATCCAGACGTACCTTGCGGCGATGAAGGAGAACATCGAGAAGGGGAGGGGGCTCCTTCTCTTCGGCCCCTACCGTTCGGGGAAGTCCTGCCTCGCCGCTCTCTGCTGCAAGGAGGTCCTGGGCCATCGGTGCAGCGCCTACTGGCTGGAGGCGTTCGAGCTGGTGGATGGGTGGAGGCGGAAGGACGATCGCGCTGCGGGATTCCGAACCGCCCATCTGGTGGTTGTCGACGACCTGGGAACGGAGGCGCAGACCGCCGGTGTGGATTGGCCGAGGTCGCTGGTCAAGGAAGCCATGCGGTACCGGCTGGAGAGGCTGATGCCGGTTGTCGTCACGACGAACATGATGCCCGAAGAGGTGCAGAAGGTCTACGGCGACAAGTTCGTCGCGCTGATCGACGAATACCTGACGCCGATCATGATCAAGGGTGCCGAGGGGCGCTGGAAGGCGAAGTAGATGGGTACGACGCTAATCGGCGAGGAGGATGGGGCGTTCAAGACGGCCCACATGCCTCTTTCTCTTGCGGACATCCAGAAGATGATCATCAAGCTGAACAACCTTCTGGAAGCCGTCGCCTTGAACCACATGAGGGGGCCGGATGGCAAGTGCCTTCCCGAGTGCTGGTCTTGCAAGGTCGAGGATTCCATGCGATCCCTCGCGGTCGCCAAGAAGATGGAGGGGTAACGTGGCAGAGGATTTCGATGAATCAAAGTGGGGGCATACCATGGCCCCGCCGTTCTCTTCTACCAATCCTGAACTGGAAATCGACGGGGTGGGAGTCGGGGCGATTCTTCGGGATCTTCTGGTGAAGATGGACATTCTGATCGAGGCCATCATGACGACCCACCAGGTGGGGCTGGACGGCAAGTGCAGGGAGGACTGCTGGTCTTGCAAACTGCAGGAGACCATGCGGGGGATCCGCGTGGCCAGGAAATTGGGATCCATGGACAAGGGGTAGCGATGGCCAAGAAAAAATCCAAGGGCGAGTTCATGTTTATTCCGCCGCCTCCGGATGCTTGCCAAGAATGCGCCGTGAAGCATTCTCCGGAGCAGCCCCACAACCGGGATTCCATTTTCTATCAGATGAAATTTCAAGCCGCGCACGGACGGCCTCCGCAGTGGAGCGACGCGGTTGCTCACTGCACGTCCGAGGTGCAGGCATTCTGGAAGGAGGAACTCGAAAAGATTGGGGCCTGGTCGGAGCCGGTCGAGCGCTTGGTCCCCAAGACAAGGTGGCCCGCAAGATCGGTGGGTTCCCGGTGCATTCGGAAAAGGATCGGAAGGTTGAGGTCATGTTCGCGGGTATGACCGAGATTGACCTGGGTAAAAAGCGGAAGTTCGCCAAGGGAAACGAGAAGATCGACGTCGGCGTCATGATGATAAAAAAGGAGGACAAGTGACGAGAAGGATTCGGCTCGCGTCGCTTCTATGAGGTTGGCATGAAAACCACGGTCTCGAAGTCAAGGAGTAGAACCATGAGCCGCAAAGGCTTGACCATTGAACCCATTTTCTGCAAGGGAGGGGATCCCTACGCGGACATCGAGTGGAACAAGCGCACGATCGAAACGAAGGAGGAAGACAAGGTCGTCAAGTTGGAGGTGGAGGCACCGAAGGATTGGAGCGACAACGCCGTCTCGACGATGGCGACCAAGTACTTCCGGGGGGTGATTGGGACTCCGACGAGGGAGTGCTCGTCGAAGCAGTTGTTCAATCGCGTCATGGACGAGATGGTTCGTCAGGGAATCGCGAGGGGCTTCTTCGACAAGGACAACGGAAGAAACTTCGGGAACGACATGAAGTGGCTGCTCACCCGGCGGAAGTACTCCTTCAACAGCCCCGTCTACTTCAACGTGGGCGCGGAGAAGGATCCGCAGGGGGCGGCCTGCTTCATCCTGGTGATCCAGGACGACCTGCGGAGCATCAGCGAGGCCCAGCGCGTGATGATCGTCATCTTCTCCAACGGGTCGGGATCGGGATTCAACCTGTCGGCTCTACGCGAGGCGGGGGCCTCCTTGTCCAGGGGTGGGGTCGCCTCGGGACCGAACACCTTCCTGCGGGGCTACAATGCCTGGGGGGGCATCATCAAGTCGGGCGGGGTCCAGCGGCGGGCAGCGATGCTGGCCCGACTGGATGACCGGCACCCGGACGTCTACAACGGGAGCGACGGGGGGGACTTCATCAGCCTGAAGGCGAAGGAGGAGAAGAAGGCCCGAGCCCTGGTGAAGAAGGGATTCACCGTCGAGGAGGCGTACGCGACGGTGGCCTGCCAGAACGCGAATCTTTCCGTCGGCCTTTCGGACGCTTTCATGCGGGCCGCGCTGGAGGGGAAGGACTGGCCCCTGAAGTCCGTGGTTGGAGGCAGGGTCATTCGGACCGTCAAGGCGTCTGAGATGCTGGACGCCATTGCCAAGAACGCGCTCTATTGCGGGGATCCGGGGGCGCAGTTCGATGACACCATGAACCGCTGGAACCCCCTTATCAAGATCGCCAGGATTCTCTGCACGAACCCCTGCGTCGAGTTCTGCTGCATCGTGAACACGGCGTGCAACCTGGCCTCGCTCAACCTCGCGTCCTTCTACGACCACGTCACGGGTTTCAATGATGAGGAGTTCGAGGCAGCGGTGAGGCTTTCGATCATCGCCCAGGACATCTTGGTCGACATGTGCGGGTATCCCACGGAGGAGATCACGAAGAACAGCCGCGCCTACCGTCCGCTGGGCCTCGGGTTTTCCAACCTGGGTGGCTTGTTCATGAAGATGGGGATCCCCTACGACAGCGACGCGGCGAGGACGTGGGCCTCGTTGATTACCTCTCGCATGACGGCGACCGCCTACATCGCGTCGTCCGAGCTCGCCAAGGTGGTCGGGCCGTTCACGGGTTTCGAGGAGAACAAGAAGGGGGTCCTTTCCGTCCTGAAGCAGCACCGGACGAAGTTCGCGGGGGTGATGGATCAGTTCGGGACGCTCGTTCCCGGCCTGGACAAGGTGGAGGACCTCTGGGAGAAGGCGTACACGGCAGCAGCGAAGCACGGGGTCCGCAACTGCCAGGTGACGCTGGTGCCCCCGGCGGGGACCATTTCGCACATGATGGACTGCGCGACGACGGGCATCGAGCCCCTCCTGTACCTCATCGCCAAGAAGAAGCTGGTGGGGGGCGGGGAGATGATCCTCCTCAACCCGGCGCTCGGGGAGATGTTCCTCGGTCTCGGCTACACCCCGCAGGAGCGGGACATCCTCATCGAGTACATCAAGGAGAACGGGAACCTGGACGGGTCTCCGATCAAGCCGCAGCACCTCCCGATCTTCGACCCCGTGTACCCGCTCAAATTGGAGGATCGGCACATTTCGATCCAGGGGCAGATGCTCATGCTGGCGGCAGTGCAGCCGTTCATCAGCGGGGCGATCTCGAAGACGTTCGGACTGCCCCGAAACGCTACATCTCAGGAGGTGAGGGACATCATCATCCAGGCGTGGAAGTTGGGATTGAAGGCCGTATCCGTCTACCGCGACGGGAGCAAGATGAGCCAACCGGTCGTGAACGCCATCGCGGAGAACGGATTGTTGGAGGACGACGAACCTGCCAGGGACAGGCTGCCCAACGACACGGATGCCAAGAAGCACCGGGTCGTGATCGGCGGGTCGAAGATGTACATCCTTCCCTCCTTCTACCCCGACGGAAGGATCGGGGAGGTATTCATCAACGGGCTTGGGAAGGATGGCTCGACCCTCAAGGGTCTGGTGGAGGGGCTGATGACATCCGTTTCCATCGGGCTCCAGTACGGCATCCCGCTGGAGGTGTTCACGGAGAAGTTCGTCGGGACCATCTTCTCGCCGAGGGGGCTCACGTCGAATCCCAAGATTCCGAGCTGCACCAGCCTCATCGACTACATCTTCAGGTTCCTCGACATGAACTACGGAGAGGGGATCTACGCCAAACTGGATGACAAGTCCAGGGACGGCGAGGACAAGGCCGAGATTCCGGTCAAGGACATCCACAAGGTCATCAGGAAGATCCGGGCCTCTTCCGGGGAGGTGTCCACGGGCGAGACCTGCGACAGGTGCGGTTCGCTCGCGGTTCGGCTCGGGCCGTGCAAATACTGCCAGAACCTCTCGTGTCCGGAATCGAAGAACGGAATCTGTGGGTAGGAGGACGCGATGCAAAGGAAGGGGCCATCGAGAAACATGGTGCGGCGGCTGGCGGAGGTTGCCCCAGAGAACCTCGCCAAGGAGAACGAGGAGCTGCGAAGGGACAGGGACGCCCTGAAGCAGGCGCTCTCGATGAAGATCGGCGAGCACGTCAGGACGTTGACCCTTGGGAAGAACGACATCTTGATCCTTAAGCCGCCCGCGACGAATCCCATGATTTCCACCGAGTCGCTCGCGGAGGTCGGGATGGCCATGGCTCAGAGCCTCCGGGCGCGGGCGGGGTGGGAGGGAACCATCCTCATCGAAGCCGGTGCATTGGTCGAGAGGATGAAGCCGGAGGAGGAGCAGAAGCTCTTCGATGTTCTGAAAAAGAAACGAGGCGACGGGAATCAGGCTTGACAAAAGTAGGGAACTGCATATAGTGTAATTAAGATCGGAGGTTCCGATGCCCAGTCTTGATATGTGTCTGGTGATCCATCTTGTGAGGGGTGGACACCTTCGGGCGGTGCGCGATTCGGGCTTGAAGGAAGAGGCCCTGTTCGACGAAGCGAAGGCAATCTTCCGTTATTCCATGGAGCACTTCGGGAAGTTCGGGAAGATGCCCGAGCCTGCCACGGTGGAGAACGATCTTCGGGTCACCATTCCCCTGATCTCGGATGTTCCCGAGCCAGTGGATTACTACATCAGCCGGGTGAAGGAACGGGCGCTCGACAAGATCGTCAAGGACTACACCAAGGAGCAGCTCGCCAAGTCTGATCGGTTGAACGCGAAGGGGGCCGTCCAGCAGGCCAAGGATCTTCTCTCGGAAGTCGGGAGAATGAGTCTCACGGGGGAGCCCGTCAGCGACTGGACGCTGAGGACGGACGAGCGGTGGGCGGCGTACAAGGAGGCGGCGCGGTTCAAGGGGATCCTCGGTATCCCGACGCCGTGGCCGAGCGTGAACGACGTCACCCACGGGATTCGCAAGGGAGACTTCTGGTTGATCGTTGGACGCCCCAGCACGGGGAAAACCTGGTATCTGACGAAGATGGCGATCGGGGCTTGGATCTTCCTCTTCACCGTGAAGTTCAATGAGGACGGGTCCATCGCCGAGACGCGGCCCTGTCGGGTCCTCTTCATCTCCCTGGAGATGCTGGACGAGGACATCAAACAGCGGATGGACTCGATCCACTCCCGTTTGCCCTATACGGGCATCACGGCGGGGACGTTGGGTATGATCATCGACGACAAGTACAGGGAGCATCTTGAAGCCCTCAAGGGGAAGAATCCCTTGCTGCTGGCTACGCGGCGGCAGATCCAGGATGTCCGTGACCTCCCCATCGTGATCGAGGAGGTCCGGCCCGACGTGGTGTTCATCGACGGGATCTACAAGCTGCGGATCGGGGCCGGGAGGTACAAGAGCAACTGGGAGAAGATCACGGACATCGCGGACGAGCTGGACATGATCGCCAAGACCAAGGGAGTACCGATCATTGGGACGACGCAGTTCAACCGGGGCGCGGTGAAGGTGGGGTCGCCGAAGAAGGGCAAGGGGAAGGCCATTCCGCTCATGGGGCTGGAGAACTTGGCCTTCGCCGATGCCCTGGGCATGAACCCCGACGTGGTGGTGGGGCTGGTTTCCACGAAGCGCACGAAGGATAACAAGGAGCTGCTGCTTCAGCTCATCAAGAATCGGCGAGGGAAGAGCGGGATCTGGGTCACGCAATTCGATCCTGACACCGGTTCCTACGACGAGGTCGCCCCCTACGAGGAGGGGGACAGCTACGGCGGGGCCGACGCGGACGATGACGACGAAGTGGGTGATACGTCTGTGGGGTATTGACTGAGGTGATGGCCTTCAATGAACGCGAGCAAACACGAGCCGCCCCCGAAGCCTGGCGAGAAGCGCGTCCTTGACCTCGTCCTCGCGGATCTAAAGGCGAGGGCCGAGGTGGGGAAGATCAAGTACGGCACCTATCTCATGACGAAGAATGGCAGGGACTCCCTGATGGATGCTTACCAGGAGGCTCTGGACCTTGTGATGTACCTGCGCCAGGCAATCGAAGAGGCGAAGAAAGGGGATTGACCGTGAGAGCCGAAGCGATTGTTGAACTGGCGGGGATGATGGGTTCGGACACGAAGGCGCGGAAGACCTATGTCGCCATGCAGTGCCCCTTCGCCCCGTTCTATCACGAGAAGGGGACGGACAACACCCCGAGCCTGAACGTGTTCGTGGCGGATGGGGGGCTCTCTGGGTGGAAGTGCTGGTCCTGCAACCAGCACGGGACGCTCTCCGGCATGGTCATCCGGTGGGCGATCTTGACGAAAAAGGACGCGGGGCCTCTTCTGGATCTGGTCAACAAGGAGGAGAACTCCGTCGATGCCATTTGCGGCAGGCTGGATCGGAAGTGGGATGAGAAGTGGGGGGAACGGGACGCTGCTGCCGTCAAGGACAAGGAGTTTGACATCTTCAGCGAGGAGGAGCTGGCTCCGTTCCTGGGGAGGGTTCCGAAGTACATCGTCGACCGGGGGTACAGCATCGAGACGTGCAAGGCGTGGCAGCTGGGGTACGACAAGGAGTGGAGGGCCGATGGGGTCACGCGCCCCAGAGTTACGATTCCCATTCGTCGTCGGGACGGGAAACTGGTGGGCCTGACCGGCAGAGCGATCGACGACCTCAAGGAGGGGAAGTATTGGAACTACTGGAACTTCCCCAAAAGCCGCTACCTGTTCGGGGAGAACATGGTTCTGGCGCGGGAGGCCGCGATCAAGGCGGCGGAAGGGGACAAGTACGAGCCCTTGTCAGGCCTCTCCATGGTGGAGGGCTACCTCGACGCGATCAAGTGGTGGGAGTACGAGATCCCCACGGTCGCCATCATGGGGTCCGCCCCGAGCAAGGAGCAGTACGAGATGCTCAAGGAGTACGGGCGGATCTACATCGCCCTGGACGCGGATGCCGGGGGCGAGTCGGGGGTATCGGACATCCTCAAGACGCTGCGGGATCGCCTTCCCCTGTTCCGGGTCAGGTTCCCTGGAGGCAAGACCGATCCGAAGCAATGCACGAGGGAGGAGGCGTGGGCGTCGCTCGAAATGGCTAAAAGAATCTCTTGAAAAAACCAGAAAAGCCCTTGACAAAATCTATAAACGATTTATAGCATAGAGTAGGAAAACAAGAGGGAAAGGAGGTGCCATGGCGTAAGGCGAAAAAGAAACCGGGCATGAGAAGTTCTGAAGAAATTCTGAAGGTTTTGTGAAGGGTTGTACCAATGGCAGAGCCAAGCTGGTTTGACACCGGGAAGGGCGCGGTGGACCGCGCCAATCAGAAGAGCTCCGGGTTCGCGGCCTCTCGCCGGTTCTACATGAAGACGGGTTCCGAGGCGGCGATCATCTTTCTCGACGGGGACAACACCGACGCCGAGCCCATCGGGTCCTTCCGGGAGCACGCCTACGTGACGAAGGACGGCAAGTGGCCGAACTTCTGCACCTGCCCCGGCCCCAAGGACTGCACCACCTTCTGCAAGGGGGGCATCCGGCCCTACGACGGCTGGCCGTTCACCATCATCCAGGTCAGCCCCGTGTACAAGGACCGGGACGGCAAGGAGCACTTCAACGAGAGGAAGCTCCTGATCTCCAAGAAGGAGGCCATGCAGAAGATCCTCCGGCACCTGTCCCACCGGAAGGGGCTGGTCGGGACGGTCTGGAACATCTTCCGTTCCAGTGATCGCTCCTACACCATCGGGGACGACTGGCAGTTCGACCGGAAGATCGGCGGGGACGTCCAGATGCCCCCGCAGGCGAGGCGCGAGCTGATTTCCAAGGAGCTCAGCCTTCCCCCGGAGGGGGTCCTGCCTCTCGTCTACCGCGAGATCCTGAAGCCCAAGGACGAGAACGACCTGGTGTTCGAGGGGGTCGACATCGAGGCCACGAAGAGGAAGAATTCCTGGACGAGCGACCGCAACGGGCAGGGCGGCGGGCAGGCCGCACGCGGCGGCCCCGCGAAGGGATCCGACGCCGGTGCCGAGGTGAAGTATTAAGGAGAAGGTCGGGTGGGGAGGGGTCTGGATCGGCCCCTCCCCATTTCTGGGCGTGTAGCTCAGCTGGTTAGAGCGCTTGCCTGATAAGCAAGAGGTCGGCGGTTCGAGTCCGCCTTCGCCCACCAGGGAGAGGAAGTGGGTGCCCCTGGTGCCTCCACCCCGCATCCCGGCGATACGCGATCGACCGTGGGTGAGCAGAAAAATCAGGCGGCGAGGCTGGTAACAGCTCCGTCGAGGGCTTGGGTGGCCTCTCTTTGGCGGGAGTAGCTCAGTTGGTAGAGCGCGATCTTTCCAAGCTCGATGTCGTGGGTTCGACTCCCATCTCCCGTTCCACTGGGAGGAGATGCTGCCGGGCAACGTGATGGTTCGCCATCCCGGCCCGGAGAGCGCCTCCCGCGCCACCCTGGCTCAACGGTAGAGCGACGCTTTCGTAAAGCGTAGGTTGTCGGTTCGATTCCGGCGGGTGGCTCCAGCCGCCTTAGCTCAAAGGCAGAGCGACGGTTTTGTAAACCGTAGGTTGTCGGTTCAAGTCCGACAGGTGGCTTCAAAGTGTGGCGGGGTAGTTCAGCTGGTAGAATGCCGGGCTCATAACCCGGAGATCGCGAGTTCGAGTCTCGCCCCCGCTCCCACATGCCCAAGACTGACAAGAAGATCAAGGCCGAGGCGCGGCTCTACAACCTGTTCCGGGGGGCTCAGGAGGGCCTTACGGACCAGGAGAAGACGATCCTGTCGACGTTGGAAAGCATCCAGGGGGTGAAGACGGCGGCGGATGCCCCCAAGGGGAATGGCGTGAAGAGAGCGGACCTCGATGCAGCGGTGGCCGCGCTCAAGGGGACGGATACCTTCGCTCTTGACCTTGAGACCCAGAGCACGACGACCGAGCAGGACGACGCGACGAACCCCAGGAAGAACCGGCTCGAAGGGGTGTCTCTCGCGGTGGGGATGAGGCCGAACGAGTCCTGGTGGTTCCCGTTCATGAACGTGGCCCCCGAGGAAACCTTCTCCCAGGTCCAGGTCTTCCGCGCCCTCGAACCCATCCTCCTCGATCCCACCAAGATCTTCGTCGGGTCTAATACCAAGTTTGACCTGGAGTGCTTGCGGGTTCAGGGCATCGAGGTCAAGAACAAGATCGTCGACACGGTCGTTTCCGACTGGCTTCTTGACGAGAACCAGAAGCGGCACGGCCTGAAGGAGATTGTGGAGAGGGACCTTGGGATCAAGCTGGAGAAGTACGGTTCGGCCAAGGCGGCGCAGGGGGGGATCTCGGACGAAGGGCGCAAACGGTTTGCGGAATATGCGACCAACGACGCCCGCTACGTCCTCAAGGTGTGGAAGGACCTCCACCTGAAGGAGCTCAGCAAGGATCCCAAGTGCAAGGACAACCCCAAGATGGTCCCCCGTCTTCTTCGGCTCTTCCACGACGTCGAAATGGAAATCGTTGAGATCCTGGTGGAAGCGGAGTTGACGGGTGTCCGGATCGACATGGTGTACCTCGACGCCCTGGAAAAGCGCATGACCGATGAGGCAGATCAGGCGAAGCAGGCCGCGATCAAGATCTACGGGCAGGAATTCGACATCGGGAGCCCCACGGTGGTTTCCGAGATTCTATTCGGCATTCCTTCCGACGAGGCCCTCGCCGAGGTCGTCGCCGACAAGGCAGCCAAGACGGGGAAGTCGGCAAAGGACATCCTGGTGAAGATGACGGACCGGGGGAACCTTTTCGGAGGCCCCCCGAAGGGTCTTCTTCTTCCCCCGGTCGACATGAAGGGGATGCCTCTGTCCCCTGGCAAGAACGGGCTCTACTCGACGGACGACGAGATTCTCGGCAAGTTGAAGGGGGCGCATCCGATCGTCGAGAAGATCCTTGATTACCGATGGGCGACCAAGACCATCAACACCTATGTGGATTCGTACAGGGTGCTCATCGAGGATGATGGACGGGTCCATCCCGACTTCAAGCAGGCTGGAACCATAGCCTTTAGATTCGCGTGTAAGAAGCCCAATCTCCAGCAGATCCCCAAGGAGAAGGGGCTCGTCAAGCCGATGTTCATTCCTGCCGATGGGCACTCCTTCGTGTGCGGCGACTTCAACCAGCTCCAGTTTCGTTTGATCGGCCACTTCGCCAAGCGGGTTCTCAAGAAGTCGGTGATCCACGAGGCGTACCTGGCGGGGAAGGATCTTCACACCAAGACCAAGGATGACATGAAACTCCCTGATCGCACGGCGGCGAAGGTTGTGAATTTCGCTTTTCTCTTCGGGCGCGGGGCGGATTCCCTTTCCGAGAAGGACAACATCCCCTTCCCCATGGCGAAGGGGTACTACGAGGGGTTTCACAAGAATTATCCCGAGGTCAAGAAGATGGCTACGTGGGCCAGGCAGTGCATCTGCGATCAGGGGTACATCGAATCCCTGACCGGCAGGCGCAGAAGGTTCATGCAGCACAAGGGGAAGGATCAATTCCTCCGAAGGAAGAAGGGGGAAAAGGACGACGGCCTGTGGTGGGACGGCTGGAAGGCGTGGAATTCCGTTATCCAGATGGCCGAGTCCGACCTGGTGCGGATTTCCATGAGGAACATCTTCAGGGAGATCAAGGAGCGGAGGAAGACCGACCCCCGGTGGAACACGGTCAAGATTTTGATTCAGATCCACGACGAGCTGGTGATCGAGACCCCGACCGAGATCGTCGAGGAGGTCGCCAAGATGGCAAAGGAGAAGGCGGAGACCGCGCTCACCCTGGAAGTGCCGATTATTTTCGAGATTGGAATCAGTTCCAAGAACTGGGAAGAAGCCAAGAAATGAGCGAGCCCCAAGTAAACCCGGAACACGACCCGAAGAACCCGGTCCAGGCGGCGGCGAACCTGGGCATGATTCCCGAGCCTTCCGAGGAGTTCCTCGATGCCTTCCGGGAAGGCAGCTCGGGGATGATTGTCGAGTGCGACTTCTGCGGGCGGGTGTACTTCGCAACGCAGGACAGCGGCGACTACGGAGAGGGGGAGCTGGAGAACCTTCGAGCGCAGGCAGAAAAGGAGCCCGACAAGTACATCGAGGTGGACTACTTCACGACCAGAATCATCGTCGACGGGAAGGGCTACGCCGAGGATTGCAAGTGCCATAAGATCCGCCGGTACGAGGATTGGATCTGGGCGAATCGCGGGTCGATCATGAAGTACCTTCGGGCCAGGATCGAGAAGCGATTCAAGGAAGCGGAGGAAGAGATCAAGGCGATGCGGGTTCACATGGCGATCATCAAGGGGGCGGAAGGGGCGGAGGAGTCGGAGCGCGAGATCCTTCGGAAGCTTCTGAACAAGTACCCAGATGAGAATGGGGTCTACAGCCTTCACGATCATTCCAGCGGGAAAGATGAATTCGGGTAGAATCCTCCTTGACAAAATCAAGGAAGCACATATACTATAGGATAGGCTTTTGGAAGGAGAAGGCGTGGAACTGGGATCGATGTTCCGTCTCTCGCTGTCCGACTTGGAACCGGCCCTGCTGAGGGGGATCAAGAAGGACCTGACCGTCCGCCAGCGGGGAGGGGAGAAGTACGGGTTCGGGAAGGGGCAAACGGTCACTCTCTTTCACGAGCACGACGGGATGATCGAGATCCCCCGTTGGTACGCCCTCCGGGAGATTTCGCCCAGAGGCTTCGAGGACACGACCTCGGAAGGTCAACCTGCTCTGTTCGATTTCATCCGGCCTTTGCGCCCCAACCAGGAGCCCGTCATCAGGGACTTCTTTTCCAAGATCGGGAAGCGGGGTTCCGAGAACGGAGGGATCGTCTCCGCGCCGTGCGGATCGGGCAAGACCGTGATGGCGCTCAAGATCCTTTCGGAGATGAAGCGGACGGCCATCGTTCTCGTCCATGCCGAGTTCCTGGTGAAGCAGTGGAAGGAAGCCATTCTGGGCAGCACCGGCGTTACCCCTCCCCTCCTTCCGTTCACGAATCTCAAGCCGGAGGATGTGGGGATCATCCAGCAGGACGACTGCGAGTGGCAGGGGAAGAAGATCGTCCTGGCGATGGTGGAGACGCTGATCAACCGGGAGTACGCCCCCGACTTCTACCGCTACTTCGGGGTTGCCGTCCTCGACGAGGTCCACCGGCATTCTGCGGCCAAGTGGCATCAGGCTATGACGAAGTTCCCCGCCAAGTTCAGGGTGGGGCTCTCTGCAACTCCTTCTCGAAGCGACGGGCTTTGGAACGTGGTCAGGTATCACGTCGGGAACGTCATCGCGCAGGGGGACGAGTCGGAGAAGGCCACGGTTTGGGTGGTCCCCACGGGGGTTCATGTCCACGATGAGTTCTACAAGAAAACCGATGCGAACGGGGAGGAGACGGACAACATCATGCTGGCCCGTCTTCTCAAGGTGCTGTGCAAGAGCGACTTCCGAAACCGCTTGATCGCGGACGAAGTGTTCAAGGCGGTACAGGCCGGGCGCAGGGTCCTGGTCCTCTCGGACCGGCTGGCTCACCTTGACGAGATCGAGAATCTCTACAAGGAGCACCTGCCCGCCGAGGAGAGGATGGCGGCGGAGATGGCAGGGGATACAGAGATTCTCAAGATCGGGAGGTACGTCGGCGGGATCTCCGGCGAGGAATTGGAAAGGGCCAAGAACTGCGTCCTCCTGTTCGGGACGTATCAGTACGCCAAGGAAGGTCTCGACGATCCGATGCTGGACACGCTGTTCTTGACGACCCCGAAGGGCGACGTGACCCAAGCGGTGGGCCGCATCCTTCGCGTGGCCGAGGGTAAGAAGCCCCCGCTCGTCGTGGACTTCCTGGATGAGAAGACGGATGCCTGCAACGAGTTCTTCGAGAGAAGGATGCGGCGGTATTCCTCGAAGAATTACGACGTGAAAAAAATCGAGAAAAGGGCTTGACAAAAGGGCGAAATACAATATAGTGGAAATAGGAATAGACAGCGCAGGGGATGGAGGAAAACGATGGGGGATTCTGAGAACAAGGTCGGGGTGTACAACCAGATGTACTACGTCACCCACAAGGAGGATCTCAGCAAGAAGCGGGCGAAGCTCTACGCCGAGAACTTGGATTACCGCAAGAAGGCTCGGGAACGAGCCATGGCGCGGTATCGCCAGGAGCGGGAGAATCGGCCTGGGAAGGCCGGTCGTGGCTACAACATCCCGAAGGTGGTTCCCATCGACGGGGAGGATGTCCGCGTCCACTGCGTGAAGGAGTTCGCGGATCAAATCGGGCGCAGGGTTCAGACGATTCGTTCCTGGGAGGCCAAGGGGGTCATCCCTCCTCCTACGGTCGTGGACGATAGGGGCCGCCGGTGGTACAGCGAGAAGCACATGGCCGCCGTGGAAAAGGCCCAGGACAAATTTATCGAGAAGAACGCCGTGAGCCTTGAGGATTTCAAGGCGATGGTGGAGAAGGAGTTCGGAAGGAAGTAAGGAGCAGCGCATGGCCGGAAAACCGAATGGGCACGAGAAAAAGGTCGGGGAGATGATGGAGAAGGCGGGAGGGGCCGGAACCGACAACGGGTTCGTTTGGGTCGTCTCCACGAAGGATCGGCTCCTGGGCGGAGGGGAACGGGAAACCGTTTCCGAGAAGACCGACGAGAAGATGATTCGCGTCGGCGTGTTCCAGACGGCCCCGGCTCGGGTGAACATCAACAAGGGGTTGACGCTCAACCTGGGGAACTACGAGAGCGCCAGGGTTTCGGTGGGCTTCGAGATGCCCTGTTACGTCGAAGAGGTCAAGGAGGTCACCGAGGTCGTGAACCAGATGGTCGAGGACCGTCTCCAGGCCGAGGTCGTCGAGGTGCGAGGCAAGGACATCAGGCCGGGCTTCGAGGCCAAGCGGCTGGGAGCCCAGGATGCGGGAGGCCCGAAGTGAACCTGAACCCGAAGCTTCTCGACCTCATGAAGAAGATGCAGAAGGATCACGGCGAGGGGTCCATCAAGATCGCTTCAGACACGAATCCTTACTGCCACCGCATCCCGACCGGGATCTTCACCCTGGACTACGCGACCGGAGGGGGGATTCCCATTGGGCGGACCAGCATGGTCTTCGGGAAGAAGTCGGCGGGGAAGTCCGGCCTCTGCGCCAAGACGACGGCCAGCGCCCAGAGGCTGTGCCGCAAGTGCTACAAGAGGGTGATCCTCGAAGAGCGCGAGATCGAAGCGGACGTCAAGCGGTTCAACGTCCAGACGGGGAAGCTGGCGGTCCTCAAGGAAAAGGTCAAGAAGCTGGTCCCCGTGGACTGCGTGAACAAGTGTCGCGTCACGGTGGACGGGAAGAAGGTGTTCCCCGGCAGGATGAAGGTGGTGTGGGTGGACGCCGAGGGATCGTTCACCCCCGACTTCTACACGCAGTTCGGTGTGGACTGCGACGACGTGCTTCTCTGCACCCCGGACTACGGCGAGTCCGCTATCGACATCGCCGATTCCGTCATTCGGCTCGGGGAGGTGGATCTTCTGATCGTGGATTCCATCGCGCACCTCATCCCGATGAAGGAACGGGAGGCCAGCACGGAGGACAACCAGATGGGTCTTCAGGCGCGGCTCGTCAACAAGGCCATGCGCCTCTGGACGGCTTCCCTGAACGAGGTCTCCTCGCAGGGAGTGAACGACTGCGCCATCCTCCTCGTGAACCAGCTCCGGCAGAAGATTTCGTTCTTCCCCCAGGACGTCCGCCCTGGCGGCGTCGGGCAGGAGTACGCGACCAGCTTGGACATCCACCTCTGGCAGAAGGAATTCAAGAGCGACACCACGGGGAGGCCCCTCTGGATGGAGTCCAAGTTCGCCATCTCGAAGAATCGGGTCGGGGTTCCGCAGATGGAGGGCCTTTACCGGATGTGCCTTCTGGATCATCCTGGGAGGAAGCAGGGGGACACCTGGGACGACGAGGCCGTGGCGGACGCCGTCCTCAACACCGGGTTGGCGACCATCGCGGAGACGGGCGACGAGGTGACCGTCTTGGGGAGGAAGTTCTCCAGCGCCGACGAGTTCAGGGGGGAAATCGCCAAGCGCGACGAGTTCTATCTTTCGGCGCGGGACGCCGTTCTGGATTTCATGATCAACCTTCCCAGCGACGGGAAGGTGGCCGAGAAGAAGAAGCGGGGAGAGAAGAAGGACGACAAGGAGGAGTAAGCCATGCCGGAAAAACGCGTCTCCACCGAGGAGATCGAGAAGTACAAGCGGTGGGCGATGATGAAATTCCGCGAGATGCTTCGTGGAATCAGGGTCACCGATCAGATCACGCGCTGGGCCTCCGGCGAGATGGGTGACGAGTACCGATTTCGCCTCGACATCGCCATGAACGACGAGGCGAGAAAGTTCATCGAGGACCCGGCGAACGCGGAGAAGCTGGGCCAGGAGCGGCTGGTGTGAGCGCAGCACCCAAGGTTCCGCCGAAGGGGGCCGAGAACGCTCGTGTCGTGGTCTGGTTCGACTATCCCTTGGACTGCATCTGCTTCGGGACGAGGGACGGCTTGGAACCAGGGGAAGTCATGCCTCCCGAGAAGATCATCAAGATCCCCCTTCTCCACGCGGAGGGCTTCGTCGAGACCGTGATGAACGCCGCCATGGCAGAGGGGTTCCGGGCTGACCCGATGGACTTCGACAAGATCATGTACGGGGTCCAGAAGCTCCTTGATAGCAGGGCGGCGGACGCCTACACCCTGGCGGAGCGGTTGAGGTTGGAACGGGGCAAGGCGGCGGGGGGAGGGGTCATCAATTCCATGAGCAAGGAGATGATCGTCCACGCCGACGAGTTCGGGAAGCTGAAGGAACTTCTTCGGCAGGCCAGGGCTTGCGTCTTCAAGACACCCCTCTCCGCTCCGGCCTACGCCTTGCGGGGATGGATGGAAGAGAACGGGCTCATGGAGGACGCATGAACCCCAGCAAGTTCATGGAACGTGAGCCACGGAGGCCGGTGAAGGGGATGGGGGAGCTCCCCGAGAACATCAAGGTCAGCCGGGGGCAGGAGAATCGTGTGGCGGGGAGGCTCGGCGGGACCAGGGTTTTCAGGAGCGGGGCGGGCAGGATCGAGGCCGGGGTCTCCGGGAGCAGGTTGCTAAAGTTTGCGGGGGGCAAGGGGGACGTTTCTTCGGACATCCTTCTGGTCGAGTGCAAGACCATCGTCAAGGGCGCGTCGATTTCCGTAAAGCAATCCCACCTCATCAAAATCACCCGGGAGGCCCGGCTCGTGGGGAAGTCCCCGGCGGAGGTCATCTCTTTCCCTGTGATGCCGGAAGACACGGATCAGGACTGGATCCTGGTTCCTCTCGGCGTCTGGGAAAAGGTTAGAGAGAAAAAGTGAGCGAGCAGGTGGTAGACCTGATTCTTCCGCGTGAGTGCGTTCTCACCGTCAAGGAGCGGGACATCGTCTACAACACCCTGCTTCCAGATGAAATCCCGTGCGCGGGGTGCTTCAAGGCCAGGGAGTGCCGGGCGGGGTTGGACGCGGGGATTTCCATTGCGAAGGCTATGGGCATCGCTCCCGAGAGCGTCGGTGTGAAGTGCGGAAGGTGCGGGGCGACCGCGCTCGGCTGGTTCGTCTCCGGATCGTTCAGGGTTTGGAAGTGTACGAACATCATCGAGAACGAGGTACGCGGGGCCTCCATCAAGTTCAAGGCCAGGTGCGATTGGGAAAAGTCGGAATTGGGTGCGCCCATCGAATAAAAAGATGAAATAAGCCCTTGACAAAAAAGCCAAACGGAATATACTGTAGTAGGAATTGGAGGAGTGGCGTGAGTCTCAAGGACGTGATGAACAAGGTGAAGGCGACGGACGCCCCGCCTGTGGCGACCTTCGATGTCGGCGCGGCGGTGTGGGCGTACTACGCTTCGCTGAACGAAGCCGTCGATGAGGCAAGGGATGACGGCTATCACCCGTCCCAGATGTACGGGTTCTGCCCGAGGCAGGAAATCCTTCGGTACTTTTTCCCGAAGCCAGACGCGAACATCATCACGCCCGAGCTCCAGACGGCTTTCGATTGGGGGACGGCGTGGCACTGGCTTCTTCAGAATCGGGTCTTCGGCCCGATGGGGCACCTCTGGGGGGACTGGAGGTGCAACCGGTGCGGGAAGGTCATGAAGGATACCTTCATGCCCCCGCCCGACCTGTTCTGCACCCCGAGCACGGGCATGCGCCCCGACGCCGAGATGGAACACCTCGTCAAGGTGGAGGACGAGATCGCGGCTGGCAAGCGCCCGAGGCGCGGCGGGTACTGGACGTACATGGAACCGAAGCTCCATTCGCGGGAGTGGAACATCTTCGGGCAGGGGGACGGGATCTTCTACCCGAAGCCCTGGAGCATGACGGAGAGCGATCCCGTCCTTCTCGAAATCAAGACGAGCAACGACAACGGGTTCCAGCGGCTGTATAAGCCTGACCCGAGGTACGTTTTTCAGATCAGCCTCTATCTTCGCCTTCTGGAGCTCAAGCGGTGCCTCCTGACCTACTGGTCGAAGGGCGACCCCCAGAAACCCAAGTCGTTCTGGGTGGACGAGGACAAGACGGCGTGGAGCGAGACGACTTCGAGGATCATCCTGCATCGCCGATCCTGGCCCGAGAAACGCCTCTGTTCGGGGATTTGCAAGGACGCGGGTTCGGATCAGGGCAGGTGGTGTGGTTGGTCGCGGGAGTGCTTCCAGAAGGACATCGAGGAACAGGTGGAGAAGGCGCGGAGCGCAAACGCTTTGCGGGGAGGCCCGACCGATGCCGGATAGCCCGTGGAAGAAGTTCGAGCGGCTGGTCGCCGAGCGGTTCTCGAAGTGGATGGCGCAGGGGGCGAAGGGGGTGGACGCCGAGCGGATCCTCTCCCGTCAAGCCCTCATGGGCCGGATGATCGAGCGGACCTATGGAGACCTCACCGTCCACCCGAAGTGCTCCTCCCGCTTCCTGCCGATGGCGAAGTGGTTCATGGAGAAGTTCCAGGTGGACGCGAAGAACAGAAAGGCGTTCCGTCTTCCCGGTCTTCTCACGGGGGCGGAGCATCCCTTCTGGGGCTGGTGGGAGAAGCTGACGGAGGAGACGCCGAGGTGGAGCCGGATCATGACGCGGGACGGGTCGAGCGGCAAGGTCAGCACCGAGGAAAAGGGCAAGGTTCGCCTCATGGTCATCATGAACGCCCCCTCGAAGGAGCATCTTCTGGTGCTCGGATACGGGGACACGGAGTTTCTCGATAGCGCCATGGGCCTGATGGACAGGGAGATTCCCACGATCAGGATTCGCCGCGTGAAAACGGCGGATGCGGTCAAGATCGTTGTCCTGGAGGATTTTTTGAATTGGGCTGACCCGGTTTCGATGGGGTGCCCGAAGATCGAGGAGGGATCCAATGCCGCCGAAAAAGAAATCGCGCCTTCAAACCATCCTGTCCAAACTGGCGGAGAAGGGAATTCCGCTGGAGGAGATGGCGAAAGAGGTCGGCCTTGAAAGCAGGGCCGTTCTTTTCTGGCTCGACGCCTTCGGGCTGAAGACGAAGGACCTTCCTCCTCAGATCGTCGCCAAGGCAAGGGAGAAGGGATTCGACAGCCTTGCCTCCTACTTCAGGGAGAACGGATCCAAGACCTTTCAGACGATGTCCGAGGATCTTGGAGTGTCTCATTGCACGATCGAGGTGTACTACCGGATCTTTTCGGTAGGAGTCGGAGGATAGTCATGCCCAACGAAATCGTTCCGGTGGTGAAGGCGACCATCGTCGATCCTGGCCGCCCGAAGTGGGTTCTGAACCGGGTCGATGCCTTGGCGAAGATCGTGAAGGAGTCCTACGTGGAGATGACCGAGCTCCTGTTCGAGGTGAAGGAGCAGGGGCACTTCCGGCTCTTGAAGGACGATGACGGGGAGTCGTTCGATCACTTCGAGGACTACGTCGAAAAGCATCTGGGCTGGAAAGATCGGAAGGCGCAGTACTTCGTCTCGATCTACGAGAAGGTCGTCCTGGCGGCGAACGTCACGAAGGCGGTGCTGGCTGAAATCGAGTGGTCGAAGGCGAGCCAACTCGCCATGCTTCCAGCGGAGGAGCGGACGCCGAGCAAGATGGGAGGGTGGATTGACAAAGCGAAGGGGATGACCTTCACCGACCTGAAGTCCGAAGTCGCCAAGAAGCGGAACGAGGTCGCGGGGGAGAAGAAGTACGAGGAGGAGATCAGTTACCACGCGAGTTTCAACCTCACGGCCAAGCAGGCGGCAAACTTCCAGCTCGCCATGGCGACGTCCAGCAAAATCAGCGGGAGCGACTGGAAGGGCAACAACATGGATCTCATTTGCACGGAGTTCCTGACGAATCGGCTGGAGGAATCCAAGGTCAAGATGCATCGCATCCTTGCGTCCGTCGAGAGGATCTTCGGCGTGGATATCGTGGCCGCCAAGGTGAAGGGGTCCGAGGTCGAGATCCTCTACGGGCAGAAGTTTGCGAAGAAGTACGGCGTCGAGTAGGGAGGCCGGGATGGCGAACACCGTGTCGGGAATCGAGCCTGCCTACATCGTCCAGGAGGACGGGGAGGGCAGGTGGAAGGTCTACAAGGTGGACCTGGACGCGATGTCCGTCCTCGCCAAGCACGTCGTGTCGAGCGGGCGGTGCGACTGCGAGGGGTGGAAGCACAACATGAAGTGCCGACACCTTCAGATGGTGTTCTCCCTTTACCCGACCACGGACAGGAAGACGGCCCGGAAGGCGGCAAGCGAGGTTATCCATTCCTGGGAGGATAAGTTCAGCCGGATCATCTTCGACGACTACGTGTTCGTGGACGCCGAGGAGGAAGAGGTTCGGACGATTCGCCTCAAGGCCAGGGGGGAACCGATCAGCCTGGAAGGAAAGATTTCCAAACGTCTCTTCGCGGTGCGGAGGGGCGTGTTCATCGAGGTCAGCATCGAGTGAGGAGGTGCGCGATGCCGAAAGGCAAGAAGAAGAAGGAAGTCCGGGATCCCAGCAAGCCCGCCATCCATCGGTGGTCGGCGAAGAAGTGGGCGAGCGAGCACGGCGAGAAGTGGACGCGGGCGCTGGAAGCCGCCGGTCCCGACTTCACGTTCAGGCTCATGCAGGCCCACTCCATGCTCGTGATGGAGCGGCAGCTTGAAAAGCGGATCAAGCGGCTGGAGGAATCCCTGGAAGATCTGAAGGTCAAGGCCACGGCGGATCCCGACTTTGGCAGGGGAATCGTCGAGATGGATGCGTGCGAGAAGATCCTCGCGGGCATCGTCCAGGCCCTGCCGAACGTCACTGTCAAGGAGAAGCCGAAGGCGGAGGAGCCGAGGGGCGAGCCCGTCGAGGTTAGCGCGGCCCAGGGATAGCCCTGGCGATGCGCGGGGTGCAGGCTTCCGCAGTGCCCGTAGACGCTGTTTTCAAGACGGCTGCCGAGGACCGGGCCAGGGGGCCTGCCCCTTTTTTGATGAGGTGAACCGTGGGCGAGGGAATTCCCAATCCGGAACAGGCCCTGCCGAAACCCCCGGCCCCGAAGCCGGAGGAGAACATCGCGTTGTATTCGGCGGTGTGCTCGATCTTCCACCTTCTCGATGCAACCCAGGTCTGCATCTCCCTGGATTATCCAAAGCTGGTGCAGTGGTACAGGGACCGGATCGGGGTTCCCATCACGCTCGCGTCCTGGGAGGAGGTGGAGAGAACGATTCTGTTCCGGCTTGACGAGGTGAAGCCGATTCTCATGAAGAAGGGGAAGCCGATCCATGTGAGGATCATCGGTCCCGTCGCGGCATGGGAGGGGATGAGGCTCTACCGGATGTTCTACCCTCACGCGGACAAGGTTTACCTGGTGGAAAGCGCGGTCATCGAGATCTGAGGTGAGTCGTGGAAGACGAATACAGGGGGGTCGAGGGTTTCGTCAAGGAACTTGGGACGACCGTCCGTGAGTGCATCGACTGTGGGTGCCTCGTCGCCGGGGGCCTCGTTGCCGGGGGACCGACGCGGTGCAAGCGATGCGCCAAGGAGTGGGACGACAAGAACGCCGGGAAGGGGATCGGGACCTCCCCGGAGGCGATGGAATTGAGGCGGCAGGACGAGGACGATTGGAATCAGGAGCGTGACGCGGACGTCCGTGCTCTTGTCAAGCTGTCCGAGGAACTGAATACCCTGGGGCTGCGAGGGCTCGATCAGAGTTCGACGAGGGCGGCGGTCATCGCAATCAAGACCCTCAAGGAGCGGATCAACTACTTCGCCCAGGTCACCAGGAAGATCATGGCCGAGGTGGGCATTCCCACGGACGACGACGAGACGCCTGAATCGAGGTTGGGGCGGATCAAGAACGTCCTCGGGCTCATCGACTTCGCGGGGATCCTGAAGATTCTTGGCAAGAAGGAAGGAGTGGGAAAATGAAGGCAGCAGCGCAGATGGCCCAGGTGAACATGGACAAGGATTCTCTGGCGGCGGATCTGGAGAAGATCTCCGAGGAGATCAAGATCGCGGAGAAGAAGAAGGAGTGGCTCAAGGCGAAGCTCGATCCCCTCATGACGAACGGGGAGCGGATCGGGAAGGTCGAGAAGGTCAAGCGGCAGGACCTCGTCGTGGACGGGGAACTGCTGGTCGACCTGGAGAAGCGGTTCGGCCCCGAGATCGTGCGGAAGGAGTGCAACGTCAAGCTTTTGCGCGAGAAGTTCCTGGAGGATCCCGCGCTCGAATCCACCATCCCCAAGGGTCCCGAAAAGTGGTTCCTCAAGGTCGGGGAGCAGTTCAACAAGTAGGGGCGCAAACGGTTTGCGGAGGGATCGGTGGGGCGTCCGAAGAAAGAGCAGGAGCCCAAGGAGGACTGGTTTCGGACGGGCGTGAGCCCCGAGCCCGATCCCGTCACCGTCAAGCAGGAAAGGTTCCTCGCCCACTGCAAGGACGAGGTAATGGAAATCCTGACCTCCGAAGAACGATGCAACGCCGAGATCCAGGGGTACGGGGAGTGGCTCGGAACCCTCACCAAGATGGAGGCTTCGGGCCTCATCAGCGTTTTGAAGGGCACTGCCACGGCACGAAAGATCGTCGAGAGGAAGGACGAGGACGTGGCCCGGCGGATGGGAAAGAAGTGGTACGACACTGGAGGGGAACGATGAAAAAGAAGCTTTTGACCGAGGTCGAGGTTGCCGAGTACCTGGCCGCGTTCAGGGAGAGGCCGCAGGGGGAGCAGGAGGCGTCACCCATTTATCAGGAACTGGTTTCCTTCGCGGGGTGGGGCATGGCGAAATACTCCCCAAAGGCCCCGGACGCCAGTCCTGAAATTCCTGATCCCAGAATGTCCACGGCGGATCGGGCCAAGCTCATGAAGGAGCTGAACCCCATCACGGACACGGGGAAGGGGAAGTTGGAACCCGGAGCGATGACCACGGTGGGGAGCCCTGGGGGGCCGCCGAATCCCTGGGTCGACACCAGGACGCCCGAGGGGAAGGGTCCCCTCTTCCTGGGGGTCAACACCGAGGTCCCCCCGCCGTTCGCGGGGACGTGGGAGCGCAAGGAAGGCGGATGGTTCCGCAAGGGGTAGACCATGTACAGCAGGGAAGACCTGATCGACGCCAAGCGCAGGCTGTACTCCGAACTTCTCAAGGTGCCGCCAGACCAGTTGACGGATTCCGATCTGGATGTGATGACGGCTCTGATGAAGGACGCGGACATTCAGCGGATCCTTGACGAGCGGCTGAAGGCGTAAAGGGCCGGGGAATAAGGATGCCCCGATTCCGGAGGGGGAAATGGTTGAGGCCCGCGTTGCACCCAAGAATGAGGTGAGGCAGATGCGATCCTCTATCAGCGAGATCTGCCGGAAGTCCGGGGAGCAGAACTGTCACATCTGCGAGAATGCGGATTGCGGGGACAACACGAATTCGACCATCGCGGCCCTCAAGACGAAGCTTCGGAATTTGGAGTGGGCGATTGCGAAGTCGGTCATCGTCTTTGGTGGGAACGAGGCACCCCTTCCCGAATTGATCCAGGCGGTGCTTACGGCCAAGATCATCGGAGGGAAGGGCATTGAGACCGGGGGGTAAGATGCCGAGATTGCACGTATTTTGCAAGGTGTGTGGAGCGTCCCAGTCCTCGGGGATGATGCGTCCTCTTCTATCCACCCTGGAGATGAGGACAGCGGACGTTCTTCAAGATTCCTCCCATCCCCCAGCGGCGTATTCCTATGTTTGCCGTGATTGCTGGCTCAAATTCGTCACCTCGAAGAAGAAGGGAGAATTGATCACCATTCTCGAAACCGTTTCCTGCGACCTCCATGAATTTGCTCGGGCCTTGGGCGAAAAGAACAAAAGGGGGAATGATGGCGAGGAGCTGGGGGACGATCTCCCATTTTAGTGGAGGCATGAAAGGTGATGGCAGGCCGTGAGCTTCAAGAATAAGCAGGTCGAAAAGAAGTGCCTCCTTTGCGGCAGGCCGTACAAGGTCAACCCGCGTTTGGTGGGGTCCAAATTCTGTTCCAGGAAATGTCAATTTCAGTGGGTCAAGGAGCAGGCGGAGGGAAGAAGGATTGCGGAGCAGCAACGATGCAATTCCACGTAATCGACATGAAGACTGGGAAGGAGCCCGACCTGAAGGAGATCGCCCTCCACGAGGCGTGGGCGAATGGCGTTATATGGTGCAGCATGGAGGGGTTCGCTATCGAGGATGACGGTGCCCTTCTTCTCCTCGACAAGTGCGGGCGGTACGCCTACTGCCCCGAGGGGCGGTTCCAGGTGATCTTCGAGGAAGAGACCAAGCCATGAAGACCAAGCCGGAATGGGCTTCTTTAACGGGGCCGGAACTGCTTGACGAGATTAAGCAGCGCGAGAAACTCATCGGGGAGATGGTGGGGCAGCTCTTCCCGTCTATCCTGAGAGGTGAGATTCGTGATCTGGTGAAGCTTTACGCGGCTTCGCCGTTCGAGCGGGGCCGGAGCAACTGCTACCAGGACCGGTGTGAAAACTGTTCCTTCGCCAGCATTGGGGGGCTCGACAAGCGGACGGCTATGGAAGCCCCGTATTACGTCAAGGTGCATGGGGAGAAGTACGTTGAGGAGTACCTTGCGGGATACCGGGCGCAGGCGAAGGATCTCTTCGGGGATGACTGGGAGACCTGTGAGTTTGGATGGAGCAAGGCGATCACGATTGGAGGCAAGGAGGGATTGTGAGCAAGACCGTTATTGACGCAAACACCCAGACCATGCGCTGCGACGTGTGCAAAGACGAGGTGCCGATCCCCCTTGGAAGCCTGGAGTGGGTTGCGGCGGTGTGCAAGGCGTTCGACAAGGCGCACAGAGCTTGCAAGGGGGATCCTGGCAGGACGACGTTCTCGGTCCCGGTAAAGAGGGGTTGAGCATGGACCTCTTTGAGACGAAACGGGCGGGCGAGGTGGACCTCGACGACCCGGAGATCTACCGGAGCGGGGACTGGGACGAGCACAAGACGGTGGACCAGCTCCGCACCTGGGCGTGGCACCTCCTTGGGCAATCCCTCGTCTACATGGACTTCCTCAACCCCGACACGGACTGGGGCAAGCAGAGGGAGAGGGTCCACGGTTTCTGCAAGGCGTTTGCGGGGGCCTTCTGGTTGTTTCCTCACGACACGAAGGAGGGCCGGGTCTGGTGGCGCAAGTTCATCTGGAGGTTCCGGGATGAGGTGGAGAATCAGTGCTGACAGAACCGAAGATAAGTAAGGGGGGAAACATGAAACGTACGAACCGTGGATTCTCCATCTATACCGAGTTCAAAGACGCCAACGGCCATGACGTTCGCGTCCAGAAGTCCTCCTGGGCAGAGAAGGATGCCGTCTGGATCTTCTGCCACAAGAACGACGAGGACTGCATCCTGCATCTCGGGAAGCGGCAAGCGTATTCGCCGCACCTCACGAAGGCGCAAGCAAGGCGAGTGATAAAGGCTCTACAGAAATTCGTGGACGAATGACATTCTCCGAATTGTGTGAGGGCGAAGAATGAAACCTGGATACAAGCCATCGACGAAGGATGTCAATGGGTTTCACATAGATCCGGCGAGCGGTTGCTGCGGGACTAACATGGTCTACTACAATGACGAGGCAAAGCAGTTTGTCCTCGTAACAAGAGACGGCATGCCGTCGCGGGTGGTATGGCGTTGTGACAGATGCAGCAGAGAAATCGACAGGAACAAGATTCTTCAAGAAGTAGACGACGGGCACAATCCATCTCTTCCTTACCCGTGGGACAGCGACCATCCAGTTTGAGAAGTAAGTGAGGGCAGATCATGAAGATTAAGGCATGCTCCAAGTGCGGCGGGAAGGGCGGGAAGTACCGCAAGACCTTGAAGGACTATACTTGCGACAAGTGCGAGGAGAAAGCCTTCGATTCTCTATTCGTTCTCGCGCTGAAGGGTAGGGTGGGAAAGAAGATATCTCGCTCAGAAGCGCTTCGCATTTCAAGGAAGACGTTGCTGGATGCGGAAAGAGAACGAAGACAAGACCGTTCAAGAGGCATGAAATTGACATTTATCGTTGCCAACTGCCACGCTGCGAGAATGGACGTAATCCATGGCGGTTTTTCACGGCCTCCAACGAAGCGGTCGGTGAGCATCGAGCTGACTACGGAGCAGGTGCAGAAGATCGGACTGAAGATGACCGGATACGATAGCGGGGAGGAAACGACTGAAGAGATTCTGGAGGTCTTCGTCGAGACCTAATCACTTGTCCGAGATCGTTAACCCCAACCTCGCCCGCGAGCGAGAGACGCCGGGGCTCGTGGCCCCGGCACAGAAACGACGGCGAGGGCCGATGACGAAAAGGGTCAAGTGAAGGGTGGAGATCATGAAACTTTACGAGATCATCAATCCGTCCGACGAGTACACGATGGAAGCCGAGGACTTCCGCGAGGCCGCTGTGGCGTTGCTGTCGCTCAGCACGGCGTTCGGTCTGCGCGAGATCGGGAATGATAAGGGGCAGGAGATGCCTCCGTTCATCTTTGGGGGCATGGATGCTTGGTTGAAAGAGCACGTTTGCCCTGATGGAGACGTACAGCGGTTCATGGCCGAACACAACGCAGGGATAGCGGCGGCCCTGAATAGCGTCCTCATCGGCGGTGCGCGGGACCGGAGACTATTCCAGGCGGCAATGGAAGCCATCCCGGATGCCGAGGCGCGAGAGGCTTTCCGGGTGAAATGGCAGGACGAGAAGCGAACGAGCATGAACGACATCGGCACGGCGGCGTGGGCAATGGCCGAGCACATCACGGGCAGGCCCAGGACAAGCGTGAAGAAGTAGCTTGCAAAGCAGGGGCAGAGTCGGGGCCACGGTGGAGCGGTGGAGATAACATCATGCTAAGCCGTGCCGGGATAGAGAAGAGCCGCTAAACCCGGCGTATGGCCCTGGCTCTTGAGACGCTTTGTGAGGGAAACATGCGAACCAAGGACAAGAAAGAAACGATTGGGGTTCTGACGAAATACGAGATCGTCTACGGAGACGGCGCTCGTGGGGATGCTATCCAGGTGGCCCTGGAGGGTGGCGATACGGTCGGGTGCGGATCCCGTGGACGCTACGAGGCCACGGCGGTCGAGGGCAGTGCGGCCGAGGTCCATGCGGATATCGTCGCTCAGCGGGACGCCCTCCTCGCGGCCTGCAAGGCGGCCCTGGATCTCGTGCGGCCATGTTCTTCTGCGTTTTGTGCCGCTGACGGACATCGCACCTGTAGACATGGGATGATGAAATCCGCCATCGCCAAGGCGGAAGGCAAGTAGTCATCCAGAAGGAGTGTCCTGTCATGTGGAAACCCATTGAAACCGCTCCGAGGGACGGCACGAAGATCCTGATCTGCCGCACGGGTAGAGTGCATGATCCGACCATCGTGTGGTACACGGTGGATCACTGGAGCAACGATGGCGCGGGGGACATCGAGGCCCTGCTGCGGTACGCAAGCGGGGTGCTGTGGCATCCGCTTCCCGAGATGCCCAAGACGAACGCATAGTTCTGAAAGGGGTTACCATGAACGACGAAGTCGCTGGCGGAATGATGCTCGACGCGGCCTATCTGCGCGTGGACGCGAACTGCTACTCTACGACGGGGAAGTGCCTTGCGGCAGAGGAGATCGAACGCCTCCGCGCCCTCGTGGCCGAGCAGACCGAGAGGCTGCGGGAGATGACGAAAGAGCGAGACGTTGCCAAGGCCGCAATCGAGGCGCTGGGCAAGATCGCGGGAGGTGTCTCGATCACGAACGGCGACATGACATGCACTCTCGCGTACTGGGCGCGGGAGACGCTGCGGCGGATGGGGACGTAACAGACGGGAAGGATTGACCATGACCAAGCGTTCCGCCTACGTCCTCGCTTTTCGACGATGGTGGGAGACCGGCACGGAGGAGGACTACCGAGCCATGATCGAGGCGTGGAGGGCGTGGGAACGCGCCCCGTGGGAGTGGATGGCACGATAATCCGAGTTTACGTGGGTGAAGCATGACCGTCAAGATCCTACAGGGCGATTGCCGCGAAGTCATCAAAACCCTCCCCGCCGAGTCCGTGAATTGTTGCGTCACGAGCCCCCCGTACTGGGGTCTCCGAGACTACGGATGCGAAGGGCAGATCGGCCTTGAATCCACGCCCGAGGAGTACGTCGGGAAGTTGGTCGAGGTGTTCCGTGAAGTGCGGCGGGTGCTACAGGATGACGGGACGCTGTGGCTGAACTTGGGCGACTCTTATGCGTCCGGTGGACGCGATGGTCACGGGAAGCGGGTTGGTTATAAACAGCAAACAAATAGAGGAATGTGCGGAGAGGCCGATCCACGGCGAGCGCCGCAACCTGATGGCCTCAAGCCCAAGGATCTTGTAGGCATACCCTGGCGCGTGGCGTTCGCCCTCCAGGCTGACGGCTGGTATCTCCGCTCTGACATCATATGGGCGAAGCCGAACCCGATGCCCGAAAGCGTGACGGACAGGCCGACGAAGGCGCACGAATACATGTTCCTGCTGGCGAAGTCGGAGAGGTACTACTACGACGCGGAGGCGATAAAGGAACCAGCGATCTGCGGTACGGACTTGGGATTGCTACTGGGGAGGAACGCCGGAGGCGATGATGCCAATATGGTGGCATGGCACGCCCAAAGTATAGCCGACAGGCAGGCCGGTGGCGTTGACTCAAAGACCGGGAATCCTTCTGGCACTCGCAACCGCCGTTCCGTCTGGACCGTGGCGACCGATCCCTACAGCGGGGCGCACTTCGCCACCTTCCCGCCGGCGCTCATCCTGCCTTGCATCCTGGCCGGGTGCCCGCCTGCCGGGAAGCGCTGTGGCTGCGACGATATCATTGCCACGCCGACAGGAAACGGAGAAATCCGGGATCCGACGATGCGGACAGGACGAGCGGGCATGAACCGTCCACGCCGAGAAAACGAGGGGTTCCGTCCCATCACTCAACGCGAGCAAAGGCATGAGGCAGCCGAGATGAAAGTATCTCCGCATAGGCAAAAGATGGAACGAGAGTGCGGAGAATCTTTCGCACACTACATCAGAACAGACGATAGCGGAGCGCGGCCCCTGCCAGAGAATATCCGGAGTGCATTTATGGAACGAGGATGGATTACGCCGGCACCGCCATGCACGCATCCAGTAGGGCCAGCGGGAATTGTCCTCGATCCCTTCGGTGGAAGCGGCACGACTGGCGAGGTTGCCGAGCAGAACGGGCGAAACTCAATCCTGATCGAGTTGTCGCCCGAGTACGTGAAGCTGGCCGAGAAGCGAACGGCGCAGATGGGGCTGTTCGCTGGGGTGTGATAACGGCGATTTACGTGGAGGCTTAAATGCTCTGCTGCAAGTGCAACCAAGAACGCGAGCCCGGGAAACGCGGGGACGCGACGCTCCTCAACATGTGCCAGGCGTGCGTCGAGAACACCTTCTCGGGCAACCTGGCGCAGCCGTAGGCGTGCGGCGTCTACGTGGCGCCGCGAGACGTGTACCCGGTCGTGGTCGAGACGCGCGACCCGCACCTTCCCGAGGGGCACCTGGACCCGGTGCGGAGCGGGTTCTCGGAGAGGGGACGGGTGCTCAAGGCGTCGTGGAGAATCAAGGAAGCGGAGTAGCAGAATCCGAATTTTGTGAGGGGTGAAACATGAAGGAAGAGAAGAAGATGATTCCAGTCAAGCAGTTGGATACGGTGTATGCCATTCGCTGCTTCATAGGTGGCAAGCGTGTGAAGACGGATGCCCTGACGGTAGGGGATGCCAGGATCTTCCGTGCGGCCGCGAGGCACCTTGCGCGGTATCTCGGCAAGGAATACCACCTGGGCAAATGACAATCTGAGAAGAATGCAAGAGGTAAAACGTGGCTCTTTGGGAACGAACGCTTTTCGGTGACCGCGACAAGGTGCAGATGGCGATTGAACGCATTCGCCAGTTCTGCCCGCCAGACGGGTACTATCTCGCCTTCTCGGGTGGTAAGGATTCCGTCTGCCTTAAGCGCCTCGCGGAGATGAGCGGGTGCAAGTTCGATGCGCACTATAGCGCGGTTCCGATTGATCCGCCAGAGATCATGGAGTTCATTCGGGAGCGTCATCCTGAGGTTGAATGGGTGCGGCCCAAGGACTCGTTTATCAACCTGTTTCTCAAGCATGGGTTTCCGACTCGTCAAGTACGCTGGTGCTGTGAGGAGTTAAAGGAACACGGTGGCGAAGGCCGCATTGTTTTGACGGGTGTCCGGTGGGCGGAAAGCGTTAGGCGCAAGGCGAAACACGGGATCGTAACTTCCTGGAAAGACAAGAAACTTGTCAATCCGATGATCGACTGGTCGGATTCGGACGTTTGGGAATTCATTCGTTTGAAGAAGGTGGCCTATTGTTCCCTCTACGATGAGGGGTGGAAACGCCTTGGGTGCGTTCTCTGCCCAATGGATGAGCATGTAGAGAAGCAGATTGCAAGGTGGCCAAAGGTAGCAAACGTATGGCATCGCGCTTTTCTCCGTTTTTATGAGGCATGCGGTACAGCGGAGAAACCAAGACATAGGAACCAAAAAGAACGCTGGTCAAGCGGTGAAGCCATCTGGAAGGCGTGGCTCAACCGGCGCGGATCGATGAAGGGCGACCTGTGGGAAGGCGAGGAAGGAGAGCCCGTCCAGTGTGAGATGTTCGCCGGGGCAGGGATCGAGTGATCAGTTGTCCGATTCTGCAACCAACCTCGCAGATGCGAGTAACCGCCCGGCTTTCGCCAGGGCAACGAATGACGGCGAGAGCCGATCGTTTACCTGGAGGCATAGATGTGCAGGGAATCCTGGGGCGAGTGCGGTGACCTTCTGATGCACGGGTGGAAGAGGGCCGACAACGACGACGAGGACGTAGCCGGGGGGCCGGTCGTCTTCGGGGGCGACGTTCTCGCTCACTGGGTAAAGGGTGACCTCGCCAGCGACTTCCTGCAGCTGGTGGGGCTCCTGTGCGGGGATGAGGTCAAGGAGACCATGTCCATTCTGTCTGTTCAGGGTAGGATTTTCGAGGCGGACATCCACGTTCACGGGCGGAGGGGCAGGCAGGGGTCGATCTGGCTCGTCATGAATCACGAGGACGGATCTTTCGACGGGGTCTACGTTAAGGATGAGATCTACGTTTCACTGGACCTGAAGGAGATGATTGAGGTTGCGGCGATCGGGCATGAAGGCGAAGATGAAAATCCAGAGTGTCCTTTTTGACGAAAGGGGATGACATGGACGTGAAAGGCAAGGATTTGGTTCTGAAGTGCTGCGACTGCGGGGCGGAGTTCACCTGGTATTCTGCCGATCAAGAATTCTTCGCCTCCAAGGGTTTCACGGCCCCGAAGAGATGCAAGGACTGCCGAGCCAAGAAGAAGGCCAACCGGATGTCGGACGACAACCGTGGGGTTCAGACCGGGAGGTTCCAGACGAGCAGGCCGAACAGGTCCAACGGCCCGAGGTGAGGAGAACTTTTCCATGATGAAGTGTCCGGTTTGCGGCAAGAGCAAGAGCGCCTACGAGATGCGTCCCATCGTCAACATTGAGGAGTTGAAGGTGGGCGCTGCCATGTCCGAGGAGAAATCCGAGCAGGACGTGGCGGGCGCGAGGGTGGACGTGGTCTGCCGGGACTGCTGGCTCTCCCTCCTGAAGAACCGGACCAAGGAGGAGGTCATCGAAATCCTGGAGACGATCTGCGGTGCCCTCATGGAGGCCGACCATCGGATGAAGGAGCCGAGGGCCTTCGACGGCATCATCGAGAAGGACAACAACCTCTTCGGGGGGAAGGTTACCCTTGTCCCGTGCGCTGTTCCCCAGCCGCTGACCCTTCCTTCCATCGGTACGGGGGATTTTCAGCTCCCCAACGGAACGAAGATCTGGTGTGGGAGTTCCTCCAACATCTCTCTCGGCACTCAGCAGGGGGTCACGATCTCGAACGGATTCATGGAGTGGTATGGCACCTTCCACCAGGGGGGCGGGTCGGGGCAGAACGCGACCAATCTCAGGGGTTGAGGATCGGGCGTGGAGCGGGTAGGATAAACCACGACTTTTGAGGATTCCTCCGATGCCGCTGGACGACCCCAAGGTTCTTCAGTCCATCCTCTCCGAGGCGTTCCACCCGACCCCCGGATCGCAGAAGATTCTGCGCGAGGTGCTGGGGGAGGACGTGTCCACCTACCGGCAGTATTCCAAGGCCATTTCATCGTGGCGGTGGCCCCTCTGGGGATCCGCCCTGGAGGACATGCCACTGGCCAAGGAATCCGGGTGGGAGAGGGATAAGATTTTTGGCCCGAGCGAGCCGTGGATGAAAAGCGGAGGGGGGGAGGGTCCGAATTACAGCATGGTCCAGATCGCGCTCAACAAGGAGCGGTCCGTCCTCAAGTACGGCGGGATGGTATTGAAGGCCAAGGAGGGGAAGATCGTCCTCATGGTGGAGGCGGTCTACAAGGCATTTAGCGTGGTGATCCACTCCACCGAATCGGGGAAGGAGCTGGCCGAGAAGTTCTTCAAGGACATCGATGCCTGGGTTTCCAAGCACAACTTCTACAAGGGGCAGAAGATCCGGTCGGACGGCAAGTTCCTCAACCTTTCCGACGTCTCCTACGACGATCTGATCCTTCCCGAGAAGACCAAGCACGCGATTTTCATCAACGTCAAGCAGATGATCGAGCGCATGGCGGACTACGAAAAGTACGGCATCCCCGCCAAACGCGGCGTAATCCTTGCCGGGCCTCCGGGTTGCGGAAAAACGCTTGCTGCGCGAATCCTTGCGAAGAGCCTGCCTTGCACCTTTATCTGGTGTTCCACCAAGGACGTCATGGAGGAGGGATTCGAGGGAATGTTCGAGCAGGCGCGGGAGCTCGCCCCCACGGTCGTTCTTATGGAGGACGCAGACGGGTTCGGGATCGACCGGCGGCTCGGAGGGATGAATCCCCGGCTCTCGGAGCTTCTCAACCTCCTCGACGGGGTGGAGGAGAACAAGGGGGTCATCACCATCCTGTCCAGCAACTATGCCGAGATGCTGGACTGCGCTCTCACCAATCGCCCTGGGCGCTTCGACCTCAAGGTGTTCGTGGGGCTTCCCGGCGCGGACGAGGCGCAGGAGATCCTTCGGCGCAACCTGGAGAAGCGCAACGTGGTGTTCAAGGGCAACCCGGGCGTTTTCCGCACCATCGCTTCCGTCCTGGTAGGGCAGGGGGCGAGCGGGGCGCACGTCGTGGACGTGGTTAACTCGGCCATGGCCCTCGCCGTGGAGAGGGGGAGGGGGACGGGTCCTCGTCTCGTGATCGAGGAGAAGGACTTGCAGGACTCGGCGGCGACGATTCTCGAATCTCTCAACGTCAATCGTGAAGCCGAGAAGGCCGTGGTCGAGTCGGGCGTCATGAAGTGGGGTCAGTGGGGACCCGGTTGGAAGTTCGGAATGAAGGAGTGATCCGTGAGCAACAAGAAGGTCATCAAGATGCCGGGCGGTGCCCAGCAGACCAATGCACACCGTGTCCCATCCAAGGAGGAGGTTCAGGCGGAGGCGAGGCGGGCGGTTCTTCCTGACCTCTCCAAAGTTGCCGAATCCTTGGGGGGGCGGATTGCCGTCCTCTACGCCGAGACGGCCAAGACGGCGGTGATCCTGAATTCGTTGGCGGAGCTGCTCATTTCCAAGAAGATCATCGGCAAGGATGAGCTCCAGGCCATCGCCATGAAGAACGGCAAGGACCTGGAGGACCAGTACAAGGCGGCGGTGGAGAAGACGGCGGGGGTCAAGCCGGAGGACGTGAAGCCGATCCCGGTTCCCGCCGAGGTGACGATCATGGGCGAGGTGACTCCTCTCCCCAAAGCGCCGACCCAGGAGAAGCCCGATGGCGGACAATCCGAAAAGCCAGCCGGGGCTCCTTGACCTCTGGCGTAGACCGTTTGCCAAGATCAAGGGGATGGAACGCCGTCTCAGGGTGGTCAACGACTCCGGGGTGGACGTCCCCCTCCATGTCATCGGGTGGTGGCAGGACCTGGCCGATGACCGAGACATCGGGGGGGAGCTCCGCATCCTTCCCTTCACCCCCGAGACCTTCTTCGGCGAGATCATCCGGGGCGACAGGGCGGTGATCTACGCCTCGACTGACGAACGCATCACCCCCCTCGTCTTCCTGCGGTCCACCGGGGCGCACGAGATCCGGCACCTGGAGCACAACCAGAAGCCGTGGCTCCTGGATCTCTACGTTCGGGAGCAACTGATCCAGCGCCTCCTCCGGGCCGATGGGATGAAGAATCCCGACCACGAGTTTTTCGACAGGCATCATGACGAGCTCCCCGAGGAGGTCGACGCCTACGTCTTTGAGAAGGAAGTGGCGGGGTTCGACGGGAGGCCCTTCGCGGCAGCCATTCGCAGAGCTATGCGCGGCGAGGAATCGTGGCCCAATCCCGAGAGGTACAAGGTCAGGGTGACCCGCCCCATTTCCACCCCAGGCAATTCCTTGAATAAACGGGGTTGACAAAAGCCGGGAATGATATATAGTATAGATGGGGTTGAGGCATGAGAACTCCGTTCAGTGAGAAGTTTGCCCGGGGTCTGGTCGGGATCCTGGACAAAGCGGCGTGGAGCGAGGATCTTCATCCCCGCGACGAGTCGGGGAGGTGGGCGGAGGTCCCCGGCCTCGGAACTCCCAAGGGGCCGGTGGAGATCTTCGACGAGAAGGAGCTTCGGGAGACGCTTCCGCAGACCAAGACGGGGAAGCAGTTTTTCGAGGGGGTCAACGTCGATTTGATCCGGCACGCGTTCAAGTACGACGAGAAGTTCGGGGGGATCAAGGCGCTCGTCATCAAGAAGGATGGGATGAGGACGTATCGCTACACGGACGAGCACAACCAGAAGAAGTCGGAGAAGAAGTTCAAGAAGCAGGGGAGGATGGACGGGGTGATCGAACCTCTTCGGGGTCAGGTCGAGAAGGACCTGATTTCCAAGGACGAGAATAAGAGGGCGTCGGCGACCATCGTGAAGATCATCGACACGACCACGATGCGCGTTGGAGGGGGCCGTTCCGAGGAGCGAACGGGTTCAAGCGGGGCGTCCACTTTGAAGCCCGAGCACTTCTCGGAGAACCCGGACGGGTCTCTCCGGGTGCAGTTCAAGGGCAAGAGCGGGGTGGAATGGGATCGGTCGATCACCGACCCCGCGCTCGTGAAGAACATCAAGGGGTTCATGGAGGGGAAGAAGCCGGGGGAGAACGTATTTCCAATCGGGCCGGGCGACGTGAACGGCTACCTTCGCAGGTGGAAGGTCACGGCCAAGGACTTCAGGACGTTCCACGCGAGTAGGTTTACGTCGAAGAATCTTGAGGAACTTCCCGAGCCGAAGACGGCGAAGGAGGCCAAGGCCAACGTGAAGGCGGCGATCGAGAAGACGGCGGAGTTCCTGGGGCATACGCCCTCGGTCTGCAAGTCGGCGTACATCAACCCCTTCATCATCCAGACGTATCTCGCGAAGGTCGCGGAGAGGAAAGGAAAGCGGGCATGAATCCGAAGCCGGAAACGCAGGAGGAACGGGAGGCCAGCGAGCAGGCGTACCGGAAGTGGATCCGGGAAGAGATGGAGCTTACCGAGTTCGTGAACCCGGACGCTGCCGACGACGACATCCCCGAAGAGGACACCGAGGGGGACGACGAATGAGAACCCGCTTCAGCGAGAAGTTCGCGCACGGGCTCCTCGGATCTCTTCTCAAGGTGGAGTTCGAGGAGGCGGAACACCCCCGCGATGCTTCGGGTCGCTGGGCTCCGAAGGGCGCGGGGGCTGTCGCGGTCGCCAGCGGGGTTCCCTGGGTGGAGGGTAGAGGCGCAAGAGACATCGAGAGGCAGGTGAGGCTGGAGAAGGAGAGGGTGGAGGCGATCGACAAGATCTCGAACCTGATCAACACGGGGACGATGCTCTCTTCGCCCGATGTGTGGAACGACTTGACCGACGACGAGAAGCAGAAGGCCAAGGAGAAGTACGTTTCGGTAAAGGTGCGGGATACGCTCGTCACCGAAGCCCAGAGGGAGTTTACGGACAAGGACTATGGGGACATTGGCAGGAGGATTCTGGATTCCGGGGGTTTCCAAAAAATCCGAAACGTACTCACCGATAAGGATTTCAAGGATGTTTTGACGTGGGGGGCGGCCCACTTTGAACTTTCCAACTCCCTTGTAGAACGCGGGGTTCCTCTCGTGATGGCTCGGGACGCCGAAAGCTTCCTTCATGGAAATGCGTTTCGGGAAGCCGTTACCAGAGAGGCCATCACCCGAATAGAGAACCTCCCTCCTCAATTGAAGGATGAGGCCAAGACTGAAGCAGAGACGACGTGGGGCGACATGATAGAAGAAGATTGGATGGCTTACGCAAGGAGGGCCGGGGTGACCGGCCCAAGGACCGTTCGGATAGAGGAGCCCCAGAAGTACAATCTGGTCGATAGTGAAGACGACCCCAAGGGTTACGCCAAGACGCGGAAGTTTGCGAACGGGGTGGTCAACCAGAGATTCAAAGACGTTCTCCTCGAACGCAAGATCAGAAGCGTTGGCCTTTCGATCGAAAGCGTTAGCCATTTTGATTCTGGTTATTTCGTGGAAAACGTCTGGAACGCCTGGAAGGAGTCCAGCGGTTCCGACTCATCTCTTCTGTTTCAACACGCTGCGGCCCTGGAACTTGGGGCAAATTCGAGGATTCACGAATCCAGAATTAAAGACATGGATCCCGAGGAATTGAAAATCACACGCGCCTACGTCCGGGCGCAGTGGGAGACGACTCAATTCCTCCTCAGCAGGTCGGGGGAGACCGACGTCTCCTTGTATCGAGCGGTGATTCTTGAGGAGGGGGATATCGGGAAAAAGGCTGTCGGCGGGGCCTATTACAATCGTCTTCCTGAAATCCGGCTTCAGCAGAACGGTCTTTCCTCTTGGACGGCAGATCCCGAGGTCGCCAACAGCTGGGACGGGATGAATATAGTAGCAGAGCATCCGATACGGGTTGTTTTGAGGGCGAGGGTTCCGGCGACGGCGGTGTTCTCTCTTCCGGTTCACGGCAAGAACATTGCGTCGGAGAAGGAGGTGGTTGTGGCAGGTACTCCGTGGAAGGCGTGGGATGCGTGGGAAACCGAGGCTCCTCGATTCGTGGATGTTCCCTTGGAGAAGGACAAGGGAGGCCCCATCCAGCAGCACGAGGCCACGGAGAAGGGCTTCGTCGTCGACCTGAACGATCCGAAGATCGCGGGGAAGGAGCACTGGCTGAAGCCGAAGACCAAGGGCAAGAAGTAGTTTCGCAAACGGTTTGCGGAGAGGATTTGGAACCTCCACCTTTCGCATCGGTTTAAGGAGTGGCAGAATAGAGCGGGTACTTGGGAGCGAAGGGCGACCATGCGAAACATCTTCAGCGAGATCGTCGGGGGCCGGTTGGTCCGATCCCTGGAGAAGGAAGCCGCGCCCGAGGGGGAGACCCAACTCGCCAAGGGCATCAAGGTGGAGCGCGAGCACGAGGATCTCTACCGGCACCTCTGCAAGGAGTTCCCGGACCTCGCTTCGTTTATGTCCCTTGACGAGTTCGCGGAATGGATTACCAAGGCTCACTTCCGTGAGTTCGAGGACTACTACATCCGGCTCGAAAAGATGGAAGCCGAGGGCAAGGCCAAGAAGGCATAGGAGGATCGGATGCGGACGAAGAGCAGCGACCTGTGGCTCAAGCGGCTCGGAAGTGCCCTCGCGGGTTCCACTGCCAGGGAGGTGACGAAGGACTTCCTGGAGAAGGGGGGGCCTGGCAGCGGGCATCACGGCCACGCCGGGCGGCCCGGGCAGGTCGGAGGTTCGGTTTCCGGCGGCGTCGCGGTCGGTCGGGCGGACTCCCCCGAGGCGGACGAGCACTTCAAGTTCTCGGGCACGGCGGAGCTCTCCAGGGCGAGCGGGCGCAACGTCAAGCTCGCCATGAGCGACGCGAGCGGTGGGAAGGGGTTCGAGGTTCACGGCGCGGTCGACAAGAAGGGCAACATCAAGAAGGGCAAGTGTTCCCTTCGGGTCGGCGGTGAGACCGTGGAGATCGACCACGACGAGCTCCACGCCATCCGGTCCAAGATGCGCTACATGAACATGATCAACGAGCGCGGGGTGACGGAGATCGCGGGCAAGCCCATCACCAGGGGGAACGCCCTGGAAGTCACAGCCGATGGAAAGAAGGTCTCCATCCCGGTCAACGCCGACACGGTCAAGGAGTTCGACGAGGCCGCGAAGATGGCGCGGTCCGAGGGGCTGTCCTTCACGGGGGAGAGCAAGCGCGAGGTCGGAGAGGCGGTGAGGGCGATGGGGACGCGGAGCCCTATCAGCGTCGTGAAGGACCGGGGCTTCTCCAAGGCGGGGCAGCTGGCGGCCTTCATGGGGCACTCCAACCTGCTCTCCGAGCGGGCCATGCGGGGTATCGTCGATGGCAAGAAGGAGCCCAAGGCGCAGCGATACCTCTCGAAGGTCGTGGACAAGATCCAGATGCACCGCGCATCCGGGCACGACGCCCGCAAGGAGATGTCCGGGACGCAGGCCATGAAGGAGTACAAGCGGGCGGCAGTCTGGATGACCGCCTTCATGAGGAGGAAGTAGGATGGAGATGCCGAAGGTCCTGGAGCGGTTCCTTTCCGACTCGCAGTGGGATGGGCTGAAGCTCGAAAGCCTCCCGAAGGAGGACCGCGACGACGTCGTGGGCTTCCTCGTGGACGTTTTCACTGGGGAGAGCCCGGACTCCTGGGATAAGGACGACATCGCCGAGGTGGTCCTGGCTGCCAAGGAGGTGGCGGGGATGCTGCGCGAGGAGATCGACGAGACGATTTCCAACGACGATCTGGTGGCGGCGGCCCAAACGGCGGAGGTCCTTCCCGGAGCCGAGAAGTAGCGCGGAGAAACGACACCCCCAAGTGAGCGGAGGTGATAGGTGGAGAAAACAACTCCTTGTCCGGTGTGCCAGAAGCCCATGGTGTTTGCCAAGTTCGATCCGGGGCCGTTCAAGGAGCGGGCGAAGAACGGGGAGATCATCGAAACCGTTCACGTCTACTTCGGGTGCCCGGACGACAACTGCAAGACGGTCATCCGGCTCCGATACCGCAAGGACGGCAAGGAGGGCGACCTCTGGCGGACGATGAAGGCGCGGCGGGCGGGGCACGGCAGGCCCATCGTGACGGACTTCGGAGGAGCCTTCGACAAGATTCAAGGCTGACACAATGAAGACGACCAAGTGCGCCATGTTCACCAAGGGCTTTCTCCATGCGTTGGAGAAGGCCGAGTGGCAGGAGGAGCTTCACCCGCGAGACGCGACGGGGAAGTGGTCCGACAAGCCGGGAGAGGTCGCGGTCGCGGAGCGGAAGCAGGAAGGGAAGCTGGCCGGTGAGGCACGGGAGCTTCGTCGGCAGATGTCCGACCTCCGTGCTGCCGGGATGGCGACCCAGGCGCGGGCGGTCGAGGACGAGCTGAAGCTGATCAACCAGAGGCAAGGGGTCGCCAGGGCGGCGTCCCTCCCTCCTCAGCTTCAGCGGCCTGAACCTCCTCCTCCTCCGAAGCCCGCCCCCGAGGCGAAGGATCCTCTTCGGCACATGCGTCCTGCGGAGCGCGACAAGGAGTCGATGCGGATTCGGGAGATGGGGGATGCCGAGCTCCGTCTTCGCATGAGGAAGATCACGAATCCGCAGAAGCTGAAAAACTTTGCGGACGTCCTGGAGGACAAGAACTACCACCAGATGGCGGGGGAGGCCAGGGAAAAGCTCAGGAAGATGGGATTCGACGCGGCGGGGAGACCCGTTAGGGCCGGGGAGCCCGCCCCAAGGATTCGTACCCCCGTGGCACCTGTTCCCCCCGTGCGGGTACGTCCTGCTGCTCCTGCTGCTCCAAGACCCGCCCCCCCGGCTCCGAGGCCCGCTCCTCCAGCGCCCGCGCCCGTTCCTCCCCCGGTTCCGCAGGTTGTCCCGCTTCGCAGGGCGTCCCCGGCGGAGAGGGCTCACGAGCTGGACAGGGTTGCGAAGATGGATCGGGAGAAGCTCCTGCGGAGGATCAATTCGGTTGAGATTCCACAGAAGCTGAAAAATTTCGCGGATGCCCTGGCCGATCGGGGTCACCCCAATCTCGCCCGCTTCGCTCGCGAGAAGCTGCTGAAGAAGGGCTGGAACGCAGACGGGAGTCCGGTTAGGGCTGGGGCTCCTGCTCCTGCCCCCGCGAGACCCGTTTTCCCGAGACCTCAACCAAGGCCGGGGGGGCCTTTCGCCGTGTTCCACGAACCAGCACCTGCCCCTCCTCCAGCACCTGGACCGCAATGGCCGAGGGCGGTGATAGATCCCAAACAACAGGGGGCGGTCAACACGAAACCCGAGACGATCCGCGCTGCGGCTCAGCTCAACAAGAGCTCGATCAAGGACTTCATTGTTGGGCAGAAGGAGATGATCGGAGGGGGAATCGGGGAGACCCACAGGATTCAATTCAAGGACGGGACATTCGCGGCATGGAAGCCGGGGAAGGGGGCTGGGCTGGAGAAGGCCAGGGAAGGTACTCCGGAACAGAGGGCGCGTGGGAAGAATGGTGTTAGAGGCAGCCTCAACGCGTCCATTCCCGAATGCGAAAGGGATCTTGCGTCCTACAAGATCAGCGAGGCGATGGGGATGGGTATCGTTCCCTACGTGGAGAAGGCGGACATCGGTTTGGGCTCGGGTGGTGAGGGTCACCTGATGGCCTGGGTGGACGGGGAAGAGGCGATCAAGGTTCACGGCCAGTACAAGATTGATGCCAGGGAAGGCCATCCCGACCTCCACCGGATCGCCGCGCTCGACTTTATCACCGGCCAAACGGACAGGCACGACAAGAATTTCATGCGAGGGAAGGACGGCAGGTACTACGCGATCGACAACGGGTTGGCCTTCCCGATTGACTCCAAGGTCTATCCGTACATTTCGTACCCGCACGAGAGGATCACGGGGCAGGACATCCACCCCGACGTCAAAGAGGAGATTGCGAAGCTCACCCCTGCGAAGATTCGGTCGGCTATGGAAAAGGGAGGGTTCAAGGACGAGGATATCGAGGGGGCGATTGCACGTCATGCGGTTCTCCGTTCCAAGGATAGGTGGGAGAAACCCGATTACTCTGGATTCAGCTGGACAAAAGAAGCCTCCGAGATTGCCAAGAAGGCCATGCAGCTCCGGGGTCACCAATAGGGCTCGCGGGGGCGAGAGGAGGACGAGATGTTGGTCGGTCTTCAGATTTTTCGGATGGGCGACGACCTGGAGCTCGATTTCGAGTTTGGGCTCGACTACGATGATCTCTCCAAGGCGGTCGTCGTGGTCGGAGCAGACCAGGAATACGTCAAGCAGGTCATGTCGGAGGGGGTGAGGATCGACGGCGGGGATGACGAGATGATCGACCTCCTCGGGAAGGAGACGGGTGTCTCCCTTCCTCACGTTTCGGGGGGCAAGATCGTTTATTACAAGCCGGACCAGGGGGAGAAATTCCTTCAGGCGCTCTACATCCGTTGGGGGAGGAACACGGGCTACTCCTCTTCCAAGCCGATCATGGAGTAGGCGATGCAAACGGTCTTCAGCAAGAAGATGTCGGATCTCCTTAGCCGCGCCCTTTCCGACGAGGATGATGGCGAGCCGAGGAGGAAGCGTCTTCCGAAGCCCGCGAGGGAGGCGATGCCTCTGAATCCAGCGAGGCCCCCAAGACCTCCCCACCCCCCGAGGGGGAAGCAGTTGAGAGTCAAGCCTCGTGCGGTCGAATCCCCGAGGTTGAGATTGATAAAGCTTCCGATGCTCGTGAGACCAGGAGGACAGCCGTGAAGAATCTCGCCAGCGGAGCCATGAGTGTCAGGATCTTCAAGTCCTTGGATCACGCCACGGGGGGCCAGCCTGTCCGCAAGGAGGACTGGAAGGATTCGGCCTCGCGTCTCATCCTGAAGGCCATGGAGGACGGGGAGGGGGCTCTCTCCGTCTGCCAGGACTGCGAAGACCTGAAGGGCCTCCTCCAGTCGGTCATCGAGTGCGCCAAGGACGACGACTCCCCCGAGGTGAAAGCCTGCGTCTCCAAGAAGATCCCGATCCTCATGGAGGAGGGGATGGAGCAGAAGCAGGCCGTCGCGGTCGCGTTCAGCATGTGCCGCAAGGACCCCGGCGTGGCGGAGAAGGGGAAGGAAGTGCCCGAGAAGTATCTCTCCGGGGGGAAGGAGCGCTGGCTCTCCGACGCGGACCTCGCGCAGTTCGGGCGCGAGCGGTTGAAGAGCATGACGCGGCCCTCGATTCCCATCCAGAAGGCGGGGACTTCCGAGGGTGCGAAGCTGGGATGGGAGACGAGGCGGGGGGGCGGGAGTGCCGAGCAGCCGCGACAGGAGGGAGCCAGTGTCGCCCTGTCGGACGCCGAGAGCGTCATCGGGCTCCTCAACGAGTACCGTCCGAAGATCAGCAGCGCGGAGAGCGACTACAAGATGGTCCTTGAGGAGGCCTCCGAAAGGGGGGAAAGGAAGCCCCCGAAGGCCGCAGAGAGAACGTTGAGCGATCTCAGCGGCAAGGTCTACTCCCTCCTGGGGCAGCTCAGGAGTAAGACCAGCGACGCCGTGAAGAGGGGGAAGGACTTCATCGGGGCCAACGCCAACCCGAAGGAGAGGGAGGACTACGAGTTCAGGCAGCAGCACGCGATGGACGATGTGGACGAGATGACGAACGTCGCCCACACCGCCAGGGCCATCGCCAGGAGGATGGGGGAGAGCGGGAAGTCTCTGGACAAGGAAGGAACGTCCGAGGGTGCGAAGCTCGGATGGGAAACGAGGAGGGGAGGAGCGAAAGAGGAGAAGCCGAAGGGTCCTCCGAAGGTGTTTGCGGAGGAGTTCAGGCAGGTTGAGGACTGGATGGATGAGGTCGAAGAGGGTGTTGGCGAGGCCATGGTCGCCCACGAGGAACACGGTGACGAGGACGTGGACTTCCAGAGCGCCATCGAATCGGCGGCTACGTCTATGGTCAACATTCTCACGGACTTGAAGAAGAGGGATTTCGCAATTCCTGGCGAGAAGCACGATGACATCATCGGGCGGGCGGAGAAGATCAGAGACGACGCCAAGAAGGGGAATGCCGCAAAGAGCCAGATGAAGGAATTGCGTGAAATCGTGGGAAAGCTCGTGGATGCCTTGCCCAAGAGAGACCCGAAAGGATGGGCAGATGCGAAGAAGCGGGAGGCAGAAGGGATGCGTAGCGCCAGGGAGGAGGAGGCGCGGTGGCGTAAAAAGAGGGAAGAGCGTGACTTGAGATCCGATCTGAAGGCGAAGGGCCTCGAACCCGTCGACCCGATTTCCAAGGCCGGGACCAGCGAGGGCGCGAAGCTGGGATGGGAGAGCCGTCGCGGGGGAGGGTCTGCTCCCGAGGGTCCGACGACCAAGATGCCCTCCAGGCAGGAGTGGGACAAGCTCCAGGCCGACTCCGACGACATGTTCGACGTCAGCCGGAAAGCGGTCAAGGCGGTCGAGCAGATCGAGGGGAATGCGAGGGAGGAAGCCGACGAGAGAAGGCGGTTCACGACCCATCCGTTCGGGCTCAAGGAACCGACGACGCCGAAGGGGGTGGAGCAGGCCCTGAACAAGCTGGCAGATGCCGCTCCGAAGGCTGCTGACCTCGCGGCGAGGTTGAAGGGAGTTGCCGGGGTGGACGAGGGCAAGAGGAAGGTTGCCGAGGACAAGATGAGGGGATGGAAAAACGGCGTGGACCGGGAGGACATGCAGGACTTCGACGACACCGTGCAGGACATCTCCTCGCTGGTGGACAGCGCCAGGGCGGATCATGATCCGGAATACACGGATGGGCCGGAGGAGCCGACCCATGCTGCGGTCGGGCTGGGGAAGTCTCTCTTCCCCTTCTGGGCGAAGCAGGGGTCCAGGGTGGGTGCTCCCTCCGAGGTGAAGGAGATCCGGCGCGAGTACATCATGGAGGCGCTCTCGAAGGAGGGGACCAGCGACGGAGCGGTGAAGGGCTGGGAGACCCGGAAGGGCGGTGCGGCGGGAGAGCCCGAGAAGCCCAAGGCGGAGAAGCCCCTCAGCTCGGGGAAGATGAAGGACCTCCTCAGCGAGAAGAAGGTCTACGCGGACAAGATTTCGGGCAAGGACGGGAAGTACAAAGCGTACTTCGGATTCTTCTACCGTCGGCCAGGGGAGAGCCATCAGGAGAAGGCCGACAAGATCCAGGCGGCTCTGCCCGAGGCGAAAATCATCCGGCATGAGGAGCACTCCGCCCCCTTCCGGGGAGGAGCGCCGGTCGAGCGGCAACAGCACTGGATGGTCGAGTTCGAGTACGCCCCGAAGGCCAAGGAGAAATCCCCCGCCGAGGAGAAGCCGAAGGTGGAATAGCGGGGGGATCCCATGCTCCAGTGGCTCAAGAAAATGTTCTGCCGCTGGTTTGGCCTTCACCGCGTGAAAGAGGAATCGGGAGGGGTGATCGTTCGGTGTCCTGAGCAGAAGGCGACCTTGACGAGGGTCGTGATCATTCGGAATCAAGCCGCAAAGGTTTTCATTTGTCCGTTCTGCGGGAGGTTGATCTACAGGCCGATCAAGGGAGGGATCTGGGTCTACGTCGGGGTCTACGAGGGACGGCTATGAACGGCGAGGAGGGGAGATCGACGAGAGGCTTGCGGAGCCTCTCTTCTTTTTTCAGCAGGGAATCCCTCTCCTCCTTGGTCGGGAGCGTCGACAAAGGGGAGGTTCGGTACTTCTACCCCCGTGATCCCCAGGGGCGGTTCTCCCACGGCGAAGGGGGAGACCCCGAGGTCAAGCGGAGGAAGATCGACGCGGCGGTGCGGGAGGCTCACAGGCGTATCCTCGACAATCCCGATGACATGGGAAGGGCGGTCTACGACGCGGCGGCTGACCAGGGTCTCTCCGGCCATGACGCTCAAGAGGTCTTCCAACTGGTCGATCAGAAGATGCGGAAGGAAGCAGAAGCCCTCGCCAAGTCCGGGACTTCAGGGGGGGCCAAGCTGGGATGGGAGACACGGAGGGGCGGGGGATCTTCCCCTGAAGACAATCCATCAAATCTGATGTCTCCGCAGCTCGAAGACGTAGTACGCCGGGGATACGTCACCGAGGGAGTCGTTGACGATCCCGGGCTCACCACGACAGAAGGGGCAAAGGCGATCATCGTCAGGAAGAAGGACGGATCTTCTGCCAGCTACCTGTCCCTATTGCCTCCGACAAAGCAAGACCCGAATTGGACGGTCGGTTCCGGCGCGACGGCGAAGTCAGAACGAAAAAAGGGCCTGTGGAGTGCCATCACCAGCGAGGCGGCGGCATTCGCCCAATCCCAGGGAACATCCTTGGGGTCGGGGCAGATCGTTAGCCAGGAGAACAAAGCCTTCTGGGAGAAGTTGGAGAGCGCGGGGAAGGCCGTCCGCCAGGATGAGCATCACTACGTCTTTGTAGGGGACGCCCCGAAACCCGAAAAGGCCGACAAGACCTTGGATAAGGCAGGCACCTCCGATGGGGCGAAGCTTGGGTGGGAGACCAGAAGACACGGATCCGCAGATGTTGCGCCAGAGGTTCCGCAGTTGATTGCGGGGGGGAATGCGGAGCACTTTTCCATTCTCAGAGCAGGGGTCGAGGAAATGATCGCCCAGGAGGTGGAGGATCTAAATCGGGAGGCGGAGAACCACCGAAAGAGGATCCCCTCCGATTACGCGGGCATGACGAGGGGGCTTGCGGAGCGAGGGAGGCGGGGGTTCGCTGCCCTTCAGGACGTTCGGGCAAGGTTGAACGGCCTTCAGCCCAGCAGCGAGGAGGACAAGGTTCTCCTGGGAAGGATGCTGGGGTACGTGGAGGCGAAGATCGTTGGTAGTCGGCATGGCGAGTTCGATGTTGGCGAGCGATTCCGATCTCTCCTTTCCGATGCCGCCAATCTTTCGGGGAAGCTTGAACGGGAGGCGTCCATGGCTCGAAAGAGCATTCGGGAGATCCTCGACGACGCTCGCAGCGAGGCTCTTGCCAAGGAGGGAACCTCCGACGGAGCGGTCAGGGGATGGGAGACGAGGCGGGGCGGGAAGGTAGAGGAGGAGAAGCCCGATGAGAAGCGGGCCTTGAAGCAGATTGATGCAGACGACAAGAAGCATGGCGGCACGGGGTTCATCCCCATCGGGGGTGCTGACAACAAGGCTGGGTGGGACGCGTGGAAAAGGTACACCGATCTTTCGCGGGAGAAGAAGGTGGAGCTGCTCAATGCCGCATCGCTTGAGCAGGTGAATCCCCGGGATCTCCGGCCTCTTCAGAGAACCGTCGAGGCGAGCGAGCTCAGGGATTTGATTACGGGGAAGCTCCCGATGACGCAGCCGGGGCGGACAGATTGGGAGGACTACGTCTACGCCATGCGCGAGCGGGACGGGGCGCTTCACATCATGGATGGGACGCACCGAACGTACGCCGCGATCTACATGGGCATGAAAACGATGCCGGTCAAGGTCATAGACGTCAAGTCGTTTGAAATGCAGAAGGCCCTTGGATTGGAAAAAGAAGGAACGTCGGAGGGGGCGAAGAAGGGCTGGGAGACACGCAGGGGGGCCGTGCCCGAGGAGCCCAAGGGAGGGAAGACCTACGAGGTCATCTACCGACCGAGGGGCAAGGGCACCTGGGGCGAGGTTAGACAGGTCACTGTTCCGCCGAGGGAGGACGAGCCGAAGCCCGAGGACGAGAGCGAGCTGCATCGCAGGAACGCGTCCGGCTACCTGGCTTCCGCGAAGGCGATAGAGCAGAAGCTCAAGGGGCTGGGGCACACCTTCTCGCATCGCATTTTTTCGAGCTACTCGGGGATTGGAGCAGACGAGGCGAACAAGCTTCGTGCAGAGCTGGAGATGAATCGAACGGCGCATCGGGCGGCGACCCAGGGGAAGGCGGTGACGATGGAGGAGTTGAGGGAGGCGGTGGCGGCGGTGAGTCCCGAGGTTGCGGCGGCGTACGAGAGGCACTTCGGGTCGAAGAAGGAGAAGGCGAGGGAAGACCTCCGCATCGTCGTCCGTCCCCCGATCCCTTCCAAGCGCGGGGAGAACCGAAACGTCATGTCTCCGACAGGAGAGAATTAGCGCAAACGCTTTGCGGAGAGGATTTCCATGAAGACCGCCCTCAGCAAGACGTTCGGCGAGGCCATTGGGCGCGTCCTCTCGAAGGAAGGCACGTCGGAGGGGGCCAAGCTGGGTTGGGAAACCAGGCGTGGCGGGGGCGCTCCGGAGGTGGAAGGGAAATGGGATGTGAATCGGGCCGTCGGAATGAAGGAGGAGGAATTCAAGGCGTCCCCTCCGAAGGGTTTCGTCTACGATTCCCGTTCACGGGCGGAGGCGAACAGGCATTCCCATGAGGGGAAGATCACGGTGGGGCC
>CAZKEV010000002.1:105865-108720 GCA_964551875.1 uncultured Methanomicrobiales archaeon
CAAGGAACAGGTGATCGGCCTTGCGTCTGCGGCCATCCTGAAAGCAAGCACGATCGTTTCGGATGTCACTACCCCGGGTGCTCCTGCCGGACGTTCGAGCCTCCTTTCGGGCGGTGCCCTTTGGGGGAAGCGGGGGCTCAGGTGTCAAGCAAAGGGGGGGTCACGGAGGGCCTTGGCGGCCCCTCCGTAAGGCTTTGGAGCCCTTCCCCCCTATCTCCCCCCAGGGAACGTCAAGAAAAGGCCCCTGTCACCTCCCTTCTCCTCCTCGTCCTCCTCCTCCTCTTTTTTGCTTCTTTTCCCGCCTCCTCTTTTTCGCCTAACCCCCTCCCCCGCCAGGGCTTGCGCTCGCGGGCCGGGGCTCCCTTCTTGATCTTCCAAAAAGAGGAGGGCAGCAAGGAATCTCCGCCCACCTCCAGGGAGCATCGCTCCTCCTGCCTCTTTTTGTCTCCCCCTTGGGGGACCTCCGCCGTTCGCGTGCTCTATCTTCAGGACATTACGAGAGTTGCGAAAAGGGAGGCGAGGAGGAGCGAGGAGTGATTTCGGGATTTCCATTGCAAGGTTGAGGAGGAGTGCGTTTTTGGAGAGGAGGCCCACTTGAGTCATTCCAGAGTAGGGAGTCGAGGAGCGTCGCAGAGTAAGCCCAGTGTCTTTTCTCGTACTCGTGGGCAAGTCGACATTTCCATTCCCTTGCAGCGCCAAGGGGTTACGTCGCTTGACGAGTACTTCAGGAACAGGGCTCGCAGCACGTTTCGGGTGATGTCAGAGGAGCTGGAGGTCGATATCAGCACAGTGAGGAGGTGGTACGTGAGGTGGTCGCAGGAGGTGCTCGCCTCCTCCGAGGCTTGATCTGCATTTAAGGTGATGCTAAAATGCAGGCATGAGCGACGCCGACCTTGCCGAAGCCCTGAAGATCTGGTTCGAGAAGCACGCGGGGAACCCCCATTTGTGGCAGACGCAGGTCGGGGCCGTTCTGCGGGGGCAGCTCGTGGCGCGAGGCAATTTCAAGAACGCTCCAAGGGGCAACCCCAAGCGAGGGTGGAAAGCGATGCTGGCGAAGAAGGGGGGCTCCGCCACGAGGGGGCGTTTCCCCTCCCCCTCCCTCTGTCCTCAAGAGCCTGTCAGCAACGCGACCAGGCGCAAGCAGGAGATGCTGGGCAAGGGGGGCGCATGACGTGGCACAGGCACAAGATCCAGGTCGGCGATCTGAGGGTTGCCTGTTCTAAGGCTACATGCTCGCGCTGTAGATACCTGTGCAGTGAGAGAAGCTGGTGCAGCCTGTGGCGCAGGCACATCAAGAAGAAGGGTGGGTCGTACCTGCGCTGTGAGCTGTGCGCGATCAGGGACAGGAGCTTCTCTGTCGCTTTCTGATGCGCGTGCATGACGCGCAGGACAGTTAACTGTCGCCACTTTGCGACCTCTCGCAGCGCCCCTACGCGCAAGTCACGCAGCTCAGCACAGCGAAGCTCAGTTGGGGGCGCAGGGCAGAGCAGCGTCATGTGCGTACTCGTACGCTCGCATGACGCGCTCGCTCGCGCATGTGCGTACGCGCATGTACACGCGCATGTGCATGAGCGCAAACGCTTTGCGAATCAAGGCAGCGCCTCGTCTCTCTCTTCTCTCTCTTGCCTCAGCGCGAGGGAAGAAGGGGGGTCGAGAGCGCAGAGCAGCAGGGGGGGCGGGGGGGATCATTATTGTTTTTTTCCCTTGGGAATCTGATTTGTGAAATCGAACCGGCATGTCACGGCCCCACGGGTCAGGCGCACATTGCGTAGTTCTACCGAATGAAGAAGGGGTTTAGGGGGCCGGGCACGAACGGGCAGGCATTCCAGTATCCCGAGGGGCATCCCGAAAAAAATTGGGGTAATTTTTCAGGGGCATGTCTGGGTTCCGGGGGGAAGATTTTTCTGGAATTGGGGTTGACAAATAATGCGAACGATATATACTATAAACATGAAGATTGAGGAGGACGGGATGAGCGAGAAGATCGACACGGCGGGGTTCGAGTACGAGTTGGAGGTGGAGGAGGAGGAGGACAACCGGAAGTTCTACCAGTACATCACGACCCCGGACGGGAAGAGGCATTGGCTGGATCATACGCCATACCACCGCCTCACCCATGTGGATTTCGAGGTGTACGTCGCCTTCTACAAGGCGCACGGGCGGTTCCTCCAGAGGGAGGATTTCAACTCCAGCGGGCCGGTTAACAGCGAGGACCTGGTCGCTCTGAAAGCGTGAGGAAGCGATGAAAGACTTGATCGAAGCGGCGGAGGCGATGGTGGCGACGGCCTTCGGGAACACCTCCGGGCTGGACAAGGACGATCAGATTTCGGCCATGAAGTTGGCGGCGGCTGCTCTCGATGAAGCCCTCAAGGCGTTCAAGGCCGGGGGAAGCGAGACCGAAGAGACGCTTTTGAGGTGAAGGATGACTCCGAAGCGGTTCGAGGAACTGAAGCGGTTGGTATCTCGCGTGGATGCTCCACTCGAAGAATGCCTGGACGAGATCGAGGAACTGACCGAGCGGTTGCGGGAGACGCTCAAGGCCGGGGATTGGGCTCGCGGGGAAGCCACCGAGGCGAAGGGCCGAGCGGTGGTGGCAGAGCAGCGTTTGCGGGAGATGACGAAGGAACGGGACGAGGCGGTCAAGGTCAAGAAGGGGTGATCCGATGACGAAGGCGCAGGCGGAAAAGATCGTCGAGACCCTGGCGGAGGAAGGCATCGAGGCCAGCATCCGAGACGACTACTCGGGGCGGTGCATGTACGGGGCGACCTGCGTAGCGATCATCTGCGCCGACGTGGTCGCGGTGGGGTTCGCTGCCGGGAAGGCGCGGATCCCCTTCAAGGACCGCCCCAAGCGC
>CAZKEV010000003.1:0-25968 GCA_964551875.1 uncultured Methanomicrobiales archaeon
GGCCTCACCTGGAAGGCGAGCTCCTTCACCTGGTCCTCGCGGTGCTGGAACTGCTCTGGGACGTAGTCCAGCTCAAAGACCTCCGGTTCACGGAAGAGGGTCTCGTCCCACATGAGGAGGCTTTTCTTCATCCCAATAGACACTCGATCGGGGTTCTACTTAAATCTGGACCATGCGCGGCGCGATAATGAACCGCATCATGGATTCATGCACCGCTTGCAGAGGCTCCTCCCCGTGAGGAGCCGGGAGAGCTTCTCCTGGTTCTTTGTGATGGGGAGACCACACCCTTCGCAGCGCACCTCCCCCTCAACGAGAGGCGGGCTCTCGGGAGCAGATTTCACCTCTTTGGGAACCTCCCGCGTAGGAGGAGTCGCCGGAGTCTTCCGGGGGGGTTCGGCCGTTCCTGCCACGGGAGCTGCTCCTCCTGCTCTTTCAGCTGGCTTCGCGGGCCTGGTCCCCTTCGCTCCCGGACTGACCCTGACGATCACCGGCTGATCTTCCCTGGCAGGTGCAGACGGAACTTCCTGCCGGGCCTCTGCCTGGACAGTGTCAGGAGGCCTGGGAGCGGCCTCGCGGGGTACTCCGCTGGAGGCGGGCCGGGCCGCCTCCGGCGAAGCCTCCTCCTCCCTCCGGACGGGCATCGGGGCAGCTGCAACAACGGCCTTCGGAAATGCGAGGACCCTTCTCCTGTATGCTTCCACCCGTTCAGCGGTGACCTGGTCCCCATGGCCCAGGCGCGCGAGCATCCCATCGAGGAAGGAGATGAGATCTTCTGCGTTCCCGTCGTCCCCGATCTCCCCTTCAACATCCAGCCGGAGGTTCTCGTAGTTCTCCAGGTTGATGGTGATCCCGATGGAGAGAGTCTTCCGTGCCATGATAGAGGATGGGTGGCCGGAATATATCTGTGTAAGGGAGGGGACTCCCCGCGGGTTCATGAGTTCAGGGATTCGTATCCCCTGGTTCTTCCCGAACCTCCGGCTCTCCTTGTTCGGGCTCGTGGTTCTCGTCGGATATGCCCCAGACCTCAAGGATCTGATCCTGTGTACCGGGTATCGGAGCATTCCTGCCTTCCGAAAGAGCCGGGGAAGCATCACCGAAGGCATCGAGATCCCAGGGGGATCGGTAGATCTTTCCCCCGTGGATACGGTAACGGAAGCGGTGGGGCCAGGGCTGCGAGAGGGTCACCCCGCGCTCGTACACGCAATCGGCGAGGGACCAGGTGAGGTACACCGAGCCATCTTCCGTCAGGAGAACCTCGTCGACGTAGCGCTGGATGTACCACCTGAGCTCTGAAACGAGGGAGAGTGCGCTTCCCAGGGAGGCGGTCATCATCTCCACCCCCGCAGGATGGCGGACGGGATGGTAGAACCGGAGCATTGCGCGGCTCGTGTCAGAGTCGTAGAGGGTCGAGTAGAGGTCCGTGCCTTCCCGTTCGATAAGGAGGATCTTCATGGGGGAATGCTCACAGGAGAAGAGTCTTTATTATGGAGTACACCTCTGCTCAGCTCTCTTGAATATCTTCCCGTTCGCGGGTCTCAGAGTCAGGCACATCTCCGGGTCTCTTCACGCTGCACGCTCTCCCCACGACACGGAAGGCATCCTCCAGGTCGGCGAAGTTCGGGATCTGGTGGCTCCGGAGGATCTGGACGCTGCTCTTCATGGAAGAGCCGCCCAGGAAGCAGCCGACCACCATCTTCTTCGTGCTCCGGGAGAAGCGGACGACCTCCTGGGCGAGCTGGGACGCGTCGAGGACTGCATCAGGGACCGAGACGATAAAGGCGATATCCCAGAACCCCTGGTTCCTGATCATGAGGTCAAAGACCCGGGCATAGATCCCGACCCCCGAGTCGCCGATGAGGTCCATCGGGTTCTCATGGCTCCACGCGGCCGGGAGGAAGGTGTTGAGCTCCCCGAGGACCCCGGTCGGGAGTTCCACGAGATCAACCCCGTAGAGATCGGCATAGTCAGAGGCAAAGACCGCAAAGCCGCCGGCGTTCGTGATGACAATCCCCCGGTTGCCCCGGGGATAACCCTCGGATGCGAGGAGTTCGGCGAGGAGGAAGGCCTCGCGCAGGGACTGGGTGGTGATGATGCCCGCCTCTCTGAAGGCTGCCATGTAGACCTCGTGGCTCCCTGCGAGGGCGCCGGTATGGGAGGAAGCGGCGAGCTGCCCTTTCCTCGAGATGCCGGTCTTGATGGCAATGACGGGGATCCTTCTCGTGACCCTCTGCACGGCCTCGAGGAACGCCGCCCCGTCCTTCACCTCCTCGATATACATCACGATTGCCCGGGTAACCTGGTCCTCCCTGAGGGAGAAGAGGAAGTCCTCGAACCCCAGGTCGGCCTGGTTCCCGACACTGATGACGGCCGAGAACCCGATCTCCTCCGGCACCGACCAGTCCACCATGGTCGCGATCACGGCCCCGCTCTGGGAGATGAAGGCCACCCTCCCGGCCCTCGGGGTGATGGGATCGAAGGTGGTATTGATCCCCTTGTGGGGGAGCATGATCCCGAGGCAGTTCGGGCCGAGGATGCGCATCGAGAACCTCCGGGCGGTCTCCACGAGCTCCCCCTCAACGCTCTTCCCGGAACTTCCGGTCTCCCCGAAGCCGCCTGCGAGGATGATGGCGGCCTTCGTGCCTGCCCTGCCCGCCTCTTCCACGATCCCGGGGACGAGCTTCGCGGGGACCGCAATAACGACGAGATGGACCGGTTCCGGGAGCGCTCCGATGGAGGGGTAGGTCTTCCTTCCCTGGACCTCGCTCCGGTTCGGGTTGATCGCGTACAACCTGCCCGGGAAGGACAGGAGATTCCTGAAGACGGCATACCCGACCTTGCGGGGATCGCCGGATGCACCCACCAAGGCGATGGACTCAGGAGAGAAGATCTCGGGTACGAGGGTACAGTGGATCTTCCGCGGCCTTACCGGGGCATCCACGCCGTGATAGATGCGGGCATCGACCGCGCATGCCCCATCCTCATAGAGGATGAGGGGATTTATATCGAACTCTGAGATATCCTCGGCCGTGAACATCCGTGCAGCGGCCTGGATGATCGAGACGAGCGCAGCCTCGTCCTTCGGGGGATTCCCCCTGTAGCCGGAGATGAGGCGGTAGCCCCGGATCTCCCTGACCATCTCTTCAGCATCGCCCTCCCCAAGGGGCAGGATGCGGAGGGCCACATCCCGGAGGATCTCCACGAGAGTACCGCCAAGCCCGAAGGTGAGGACCCTGCCAAACGCCGGATCGGTCTTCCCGCCGATGAAGACCTCAAGCCCCCCGGGGAGCTCCTGTTCGACGATGACCCCCCCAATCGCCGCTCCCGCCATCCGCTCCTTCACGTTCGAGAGGATCTCCCTGAAGGCCGAACGAACCTTCTCCGGGTCATCCAGCCTCCGGATTACCCCGCCGATATCACTCTTATGGACGATCCCGGGGGAGACGATCTTCATGACAACGGGGAACCCGATCTCCTGCGCGATCCGGACCGCCTCTTCGGGGTCTCGAGCGACCCCGTGGGCGGGTACCGGGATGCCGGCGCGCTTGAGAACCTCATACCCCTCAGGTTCCGTGAGAAGCCTTTTTGTCATCCTCTCCTCCAGTTTGAAAGACCCCGTTTAAGGGTGAATGTGACTTCATCCCATATATAGTGTTGAACGCAACATCTGTGACCAACTGCCTGCGTGAACACTATTTGAGAAGAGCCTGTGGATAGTAAAGGGGCTCTTTGACACTAGTGCTCACCCGAAGGCCTTCGGAACGCCGAGGATCTTCATCCATGTACCTGTTTCGCCAGGGAAGAGCCGAGGATCGCACCAAGGGAATCCGGGTCAGTGACCGGGAGCTCGCAGGCATGATTCCTGCAGACATATGCCGATGCCTTTCCTGACCTTGCGGTAAACCCTCTGGTGAAGGGGGCAAGATGATCGAGGAGCGTATCCCCGGAAGCCGGTTTCAGGAGGACGACCATCTCGGGACGGTCGTGGGAGTTGACGACCTGCAGGAGCGCCCGTGTATCCGCGGCCCCCGGATCGCCGACCACAACCACCTCGACAGAAGGACTGAGGGCAAGGTTGAGGGAGGCCATCATCCAGGTGGAAGCTGCCGCCGAGCCAGCGTGCTCCCTGAGGTACCAGCCCATGAGACCCCGGGCAATGTCGAGGTACCTTGTCCTGCCGGTTAGGCGGGATAGGATGAGAAGGTTGGAGAGGGCAACCGAGTTTGTGGAAGGGGTTGCCCCATCGTGGACTGGTTTCAGCCTTGCGATGAGGGGCTCCCCGTCATCAGGGGTGAAGAAGAAACCGCCCCGCTCCCCATCCCGGAAATGCCCGATGAAGCTGTCGGTGATGGCGACCGCCCGTTCCAGGTAGCTGAGATCGAGAGTGCAACGGTAGAGTTCCAGGAGACCCCACACCAGGTGGGTGTAATCATCGGCATTCCCGTCAACCGCTCCCTCCCCCGACCGGTAGCGGTGAAGCAATCTCCCATTCTTCGTGACCATGGTGGAGAGGATGAAGGAGGCTGCCCTCCTGCCGGCCTCCAGGTATTCCCCGGATCCGAACACCCTCGCCCCCGTTGCGAACGCAGCGATGGCAAGACCGTTCCAGTCGGTGAGGATCTTCTCGTCCCGGGCGGGCCGGGGCCGGTTCCCGCGGGCAACGCGCACCTTCTCCATCGCCGATGCGAGGACGTTCCCAAGTTCACCCGGAAGGATACCGAGGTCTGCAGCAACCTGCTCTTCGGTCCCCGCGACATGGAGGATGTTATCCCCCGAATTCCTGGTTCCGGCATGCCTGGGAATATTCCCGTCCCGGCAGATCCCATAATATTCCGTGAAGGCAGCACGCTCGGTGCCTGAGAGGACTTTCCCTATCTCATCCCGGGTCCAGAGATAGAACCCTCCCTCCTTGCCACCGCTCTCGGCGTCTTCTGCGCTGTAGAAGGCTCCTTCGCCTCCCCGGAGATCCCCCTCCATATACGTGAAGATCTCTTCAGCTATACTCCGGTAGAATGCCTGCCCTGTCACCCGGAATGCCTCGGTATATGCCATGGCAAGGAGAGCCTGGTCGTAGAGCATCTTCTCGAAGTGGGGTACGAGCCAGGAGGCATCCATGGCATAGCGGTGGAACCCGAACCCCGCGTGATCGTAGATTCCCCCGGCGTGCATGGCCTGGAGGGTCTTCTCTGCCATAGAGAGGAGATCCGGGTCCCCATTACTCTCGAAGCTTCGGAGGAGGAAGAGCAGGGCATGCGGGGTAGGGAACTTAGGCGGGCCACCAAACCCCCCGTACTGCGGGTCGAAGCTTGACTTCAGTTCACAGAGGACCCGCTCCACGACCTGTTGCTGGCTCTCTCCCCGCTGGTCGCCCGATGGCATCCTGAGAAGGACGGACACTTTATCTGCTGCCGTGAGGAGCTCCTCCCGTCTCTCCCGCCAGGCGGAATCGATCATCGGGATGAGGTCGAGCATCCCGACCAGCCCGAGCCCCGATTCCCTGGGGATATAGGTGGCAGCAAAGAAAGGCTTCTTCTCGGGGGTCATGACAATCGTGAGGGGCCATCCTCCCGTCCCCATGAGCTGGAGCGCGACCGCCATGTAGACCTGGTCGATCTCCGGCCGCTCTTCCCGATCCAGCTTGATGTTCACGAAGCTCGCGTTCATGAGGGCTGCCACCCGCGGGTCCTCGAAGGATTCCCGGGCCATGACGTGGCACCAGTGGCACGTGGAGTATCCTATCGAGAGGAAGATTGGTTTGTCCTCGGCCTGTGCCCTGCTGAATGCCTCCTCCCCCCAGGGATACCAGTCGACAGGATTGTAGGCATGCTGGAGAAGATAGGGGCTCTTCTCATGGATGAGTCGGTTGGGTTTCCCTTTGGTCATAGGGCTCCGTTACTTCTCATCTCCGGAGGATACGATAAGCCTTCGGTCCTCCGGTCCCAAAGATCACCCATATACACCACGAACGAGATACCCTGAAACAGAATCCGGGTCAGTATTCAAAGATAATCCTCAACGACGCCTATGATCCGCGAGCATTTCCAGTTCCGGGAGACGATAGCGACCATACTTGCCGATGATCCCTCCCACATCGCGGCAGCCAGGGAAGGGATGATGTCTGCGCGCCAGGAACTGGAGCGGTATATCGCGCGGGACCCCTTCTTTGCCATCACCTATGACCCGTATACGCCAAAGAACGGTGGAAAGGTTGTCGGAAGGATGGCGGATGCGGCTTGGAAGGCGGGGGTCGGCCCGATGGCGGCGGTGGCAGGGGCCATCGCCTGGTCCGGCCTCGAAGCCATGATCGAGGCCGGGGCTCTCTTTGGTGTAATCGACAACGGAGGGGATATCGCCCTCATCGCCGATCGCGAGATTCGGGTCGGGGTCCATGCCGGGGTATCGCCCCTCTCCGATACCCTTGCCTTTGTCATCCCACCTGGGACGGGAATACGGGGGATCTGCACCTCTTCGGCAACGGTGGGGCCATCGGTGAGCCTGGGGGTCGCGGATGCGGTCACGGTCTTCTCCGAAAATGTCGCGTCTGCCGACGCATGGGCGACAGCGATCTGCAACTGGCTGCGACCGGAGGACCACACCGTCCTCTCGCGCCTTGCAGGGAGCGATGTGACCGCCGTGGTTGCCATCATGGGAGAAGAGATCGTCAGATGGGGTGACCCGCCTCCCCTTGTGCGGGGGAAGGTGAATCCCGATATTATCACAAGGGGAAAGGATCCGGTGCGGTGACGCTCCAGGGGATCCCGGGCGGTGACGCTCTAAGGGATCCAGCGCGATAGGGAAAAATGCCCCGTGCCAGGAGGACCCTTATTCCTCCAGGTAGTGTCGGGAACCCCGGTACGCGGAGGATCCCTCGAACTTCACGAGCACCTCTCCAGCCTCGCTCACCTCGATGACCGGCCCCCCTTTCTCGACGCGAAAGACCAGCTCCAGCCCCTTCTCCTCTTCGAAGGGGATCCCATCCACGGCAGCTCCCGCAGGCTGGAGGGTGAGGCGTTCCTGCCCGAGAAGCGTGGGCAGCTCGCGGAAGTGGTAATAGAAGGACTGGAGAGCATTCAGGAGATCAGAGCTGAGAAGCTCGGTCCTTGCCTCCGCATCCAGTGTGTCAAGGACTTCGGCGAGGGTCTTTTCGTTCTCCCCGGCAATGGCGAGGATGCGATCCGCGAGCTCGGCAAGTTCCACAGGGTCGATCAAGGCTGCCTTCCTGAATCCAACAGAAGTTTCTTACATTCGGAATCGGGCCCCTGACCTAAATAATATATTGTTACTCCCGAGATTGATACGTGTGCGGGACGAGAAGATCGACTGGTCGGTGTACCATGCCCTCCTTCACGGGAAGGTATGTACCCTGCAGGATCTGGCATCCATTGGTTACGAACCTCGTCTCATTGAGGAATCTGTCCGCCGCCTGGAAAAGTACCACCTCGTAGAACGGGCGGGCGATGCGGTGAGGGCGCTCTCGTTCCATGAGTCCCTCCTTCTCTGCCAGGCGAAGAACGATGAAACGTGTCCATTTTTTATCGAGAACGGCATCATCAGGGCGAGGCCGGAACGGGAGAGGAAACCGTAAATGAGGAAGGTCTGCATCCTCAGGCTCGGCCACCGGCCCTTCAGGGACAAGCGCGTCACCACCCATGTCGGCCTCGCGGCGAGGGCCTTCGGGGCCGATGGCATGTATCTCGCGGCCGAGGATCCGGGCCTTGCCGGGAGCGTACGGGATGTGGTAACCCGCTGGGGGGGGCAGTTCTTCATCGAGGACGGGGTCTCGTGGAAAAGGTGCGTCCGGTCATGGAAGGAGGGAGGGGGGACAGTGGTGCACCTCACCATGTACGGACTCCCGATGGGGGAGGTTATCGGGGAGATCAGGAAGAGAGAAGAGATCCTCATCGTGATCGGGGCGGAGAAGGTGCCGGGCGAGATCTACGGCCTTGCCGACTTCAACGTGTCGGTGACCTCCCAGCCCCACTCCGAGGTCTCGAGTATTGCCGTCTTCCTCGACCACCTCTTCGAGGGGCACGAACTGGACCGCACCTATCCTGACGCTGAACTGAGGATATACCCGAGCAGCGACGGCAAGAGGACCGGACCGTGAAGGGCAGGGTGCTCATCGCCGGGTTCGCAACCCGGCACGTGGCCCAATCGGCATGGAAGGCAGGATATGCCGTTTACGCGGTCGACCATTTCTGCGACCAGGACCTCCCCTGGTACACGAGTGACCGGCTGAAATTCGAGGAACTGGAGGAACTCCCGGATCGGATCGCCGAGATGGCAGGGCGCCACACAATCGATTTTTTTGTCCCCACGTCCGGGGCCGAGACCATCAGGACCGCGATCCCCCTATCGGGGACCGACAGGACCACCGCAGGCCGGCTCCTTGACAAGCTTGAGGTACAGCGCTTCTTCGAAGGGGAGGATATCCCTGTCCCGTCCCTTGCCGACGAGGGGGACTTCCCCTATATCGCAAAGCCGAGGGGCGGTGCAGGGGGCTGGCGGAATGCTATCATCCGGTCGCAGGATGACCTGTCGCGGTGGAGGGAGGAGAGCCCGGGAATGGAAGCCGTCCTGCAGAAACAGGTGACGGGCACTCCCGCGAGCGTCTCCTGTATTGCCGACGGGAAGCGCGCAGTAGCCATAGCCGCGAACGAGCAGGTTCTCCGGGGAGGGGACGCATCACCCTTCGGTTTTATCGGGTCCATTACCCCCCTCGATCACCCTCTTACCGGGAGGATGAAGGCCATCGCGGTGAAGGCGGCCGCGGCAAGCGGTTGCTTGGGCTCTGTTGGTATTGATTTTGTCCTTGGGGAGGATACATGGGCGATCGAGGTGAATCCCCGCTTCCAGGCCACGGTGGACTCGGTTGAGGCCTCGACGGGATCGAGCCTCTTCTCGCTTCACATGGATGCGTGCCAGGGGAAGGTCCCCCCGGCTGTTCCAGGTCCGGCCTGCTCTGCGGCGAGGCGGATTCTCTTTGCGGACCGGGACCTGGTGGTGAAGGAGGATCTCTCCGGGTTCGCGCCCCACATCGCCGATATCCCCTGGCCCGGCACCTCATTCGAGGAGGGACAGGCAGTGGTGAGCGTCCTTGGCACGGGCAGGGACCGGAGTGAATCACTGCAGGATCTTGACAACACTCTTAACAAGCTGAAGCGATATATGGGGAGATGATGTCCATCGCGGAGATCCTGAAGGACGAGGCGGTCCGTGCGTACATGCACCGCCTCATTGGCGATGAGGGGCTCGATCTCCTGGAGAAGTTCCCGGAAGGGGGGGAGTTCAGCGACGAGGAGCTTGCCGAGAAGACAGGGATCAACCTCAACTCTGTCCGGCATACCCTCTACACCCTCTACGAGAAGAGGCTTGCAGAGTACCGGAGGCTCAAGAACACCGAGACAGGCTGGCTCACCTACCTCTGGACCCTGCGCCTCGACCGGGTCCCGGGCGCCGTCATGGATGACATGAAGATGATGCTCGAGAAGCTCGAGGCCAGGGAGAACTTCGAGGAGGAGAACGACTTCTACCTCTGCAAGACCTGCGGGACCTTTACCTTCAACGAGGTGATGGAGCTCGATTTCGCCTGCCCCCGGTGCACCCAGCCCGTGGAGCATTTTGACAATGAGGCACTCCTGTCAGCCCTGAAACGCCGCATCTCCGCCATCCGCGAATGCCTCGGGTATGAATGAGGAGTGGGAGACCCTCCTCGCCCGTGCCGGCTGCGGGAGACAGGTTATCGCCCACGCGAGGGCAGTGACAGACCTCGCTCTCCGGTTTACGGAGAGCCCGGTCGTGGACCTGGATCTCGTTCTGGCCGGAGCCATGCTCCATGACATAGGCAGGGGGGTAACCCACGGGATCGACCATGCCCAGCGCGGTGCCGCCCTGGCACGGTCCCTTGCCCTCGATGAGAACATCGTACACATCATCGAGAGGCACATCGGTGCAGGGATGACCGCCGACGAATGCTCGCTTGAGGGACTCACTCCCAGGGACTGCATCCCGAAAACAGTCGAAGAGAAGATCGTGGCAAACGCAGACAACCTGGTCCACGGGGACCGGCCGGGGACCATCGTCGAGACCCTCCAGAAGGGTACCCACCTGAAGAGGAGGATCAGGAAGAGGATCTATCGACTGTACATGGAGATGGAGTCCTTCAGAAGTTGAACTGCCTCATCTGGAGTGGGGAAGCCTCATGGGATGATTCGCTTCACCTCCAGGCGAAGGCCTTCAGAAGTTGAACTGCTTCATCTGGAGATAGTCGCATCAGAGGATGATTCGCTTCACCTTGCAGGCGAAGGGCTTCAGATGATGATCAGCTTCACCTGCGGGAGAGCACGGATCTCCTCGAAGAGGCCGCGGGGGATCTTCTCATCGATGATAACAACGAGCTTCGGCTCCTCGGAGAAATAGGGATCGGTGACGAAGATCTGCCGGATCGTGAGGTTGCGCCTCGAGACGACCCTCATGACAGCGCTTATGATCCCCTTCTCCTGGGCATTCTTCGGGATGACCGTGAAGGCAGAAAGCCCCAGCGTCTCGGCAACCCGTGAGAGATCGGGTGTGGCCCTCATGTTCCGGAAGATCGGGGCGAGGGCTTCAACGGAGAGGATCCTCCGTGCCGTGGCATCCACCACCCGCCTATCCGCCCCGATAGTTGCGGCGATGTGGGTGGCCGGGATCTCCACACCGTTTGCCACCACCTTGCCGTCGTCATTCACCCCGAAGCCGTTCTCAAGGAGGAACTTCGCGACCCTGGCCTGGGCGGGCGAGTCGGCGAACTCCTTCGTGATGAGGGACCACATAGAGGAGAATGGGCGTTGTATATTAATATACATCCATGTCCCGAAGGATTCATAAACCGACAATCTGGCACGGGGCCGTGTTTCAGATCGCTCATTCAAAGGGGGACGAAGGACAAGGTTCATGTAATCCACGGGTATAGTTATTTAGGCGCGAGGGTTGCCAAGCCAGGTCAAAGGCGCCGGCTTGAGGGGCCGGTCTCGTAGGGGTTCGTGAGTTCAAATCTCACCCCTCGCATCCCTTCCTACTTCTTCATCCGCACCCTCAGGTCCACGTCCACCCAGTTCCCGTAGAGATTGAGATGGTACTTTCCGGGGCTCGTGAAGACCAGCCGCTTCGGGCTCTCGGTGGAAAAGGTCCGGCCATACCCCTCCTGCCCGACGACCTGCCGGGACCCGGCGTCCCGCACCGTGAGGATGAAGAAGCTGTAGACGGGGTCCCTATTGCCCGGGGTAACCGAGAAGTCGATGACGAGGGGGGCCTTGTCTACTGTGGCAAGAAGCCCCACGGAGTTGTAGTTCAGGCTGAACTGTTTCCGGTATACCTCGGTGAAGAGGGCCGGATCGACCCTGTATTCGGGGCTGTTCCTCACGAACCGGGGATCGATCTCATAGGGTTCTCCCGTCGGGTAGGCATCAGCCTCGATCACCGGGCCATGGATGGGGGTTGCGGGTGCAGCCGGAGAAGTGGTCTCCACCGGACTGCCGCTCCTGACAAGGCCCATGCACCCCGCCATGATAAGAAGGCCGGCCATGACTGTGGAAAGGAGGAGGAGAGGGCACGGCAATTTCATAAGAAGGGAGATGGTCCTCATCCGTATTAAAGGATGGATCAGAACTGTACATCCCTCCCCGCGGCGTGGAATCCAGTCTGGACCCCGCAGACCATGGTCGAAGTCGCGGTCAAGGGATCCCTCAGTGCCCATTATACCCTTGATTATTGCTCTGAAAGTATTGATCTTAAAGAATACAGTTAAAACGTAAAAGGATTGTTTTATATATTATAATAAAAGAATGGATGCATATGTCACCACGGCTCGTATTGATCTTACTGGTCATTATCCTCCTCCTCCCCGTTGTCTGGTGCGTCCGGGCAGCAGAGGTCCAGATCACTTCAGATCCGGCTGACCAGACCTCACCTGCCATCTGGGAGGAAAGGATTGTGTGGACGGATGCCCGGAATAAGAACCTGGATATCTACCTCTATGATGCGGGCACCTGGATCGAGACCCGGATCACGAAAGGCCCGAAGGACCGGAAGTCCCCGGCCATATGGGAGGATATCATCGCGGCCGTGGACATGGCCCAAGGGAGCCCCGACATCTACATCTATAACCTGCGCTCAGGCACGGGACGCCAGATCATCACAGGTGCCGCTAACCAGAAGTTCCCGCGGGTGTCAGGGAAATTCATCGTCTGGGAAACATCCAGGAGCGGGGATAACAACATCGTTGTGTACAACACCTCCGATGCCCGGGAGGTAAAACTCCTGCCCGGAACCGGTTCCCGGCGCTCGCCAGCCATCTGGGGAGACCGGATGGTCTGGACAGATACGAGCAGCGGGACCAGCACCATCCATCTCTATGACCTTACGACAAAGACCGAATCCCGCATGAACAATGATGCTTCGAGCCAGTTCAATCCCTGGATATACGAAGAACTCGTGGTATGGCAGGACAACAGGAACGGGAACGACGACGTCTATCTCTATAACACCGCGACCGGGACTGAGCAGAGGATCACATCCGATCCGGCCGACCAGCGCAACCCGCGCATCTGGGGTGACAGGATCGTCTGGGAGGATTACCGGAACGGGAATCCCGATATCTATATGTATACCATCTCCACGGGGAAGGAAGAGGCCCTGACCCATGACCAGGCGGTGCAGCGCTCACCTGCCATCTGGGGCGACAGGGTTGTCTGGGAAGACCACCGGAACGGAAATGCCGACATCTATCTGTATGAGGCAGAGGTTCAGGCGTCTACACCATCGGCCCCGGTTGCGGCGGAAAACCAGGCCCAGCCCACACCCATGCCCTTACCCGAGATCCTGCCTGTCATCGCAGCAGCCCTCCTCGTCGTAGCCACCGGCCGTCGCTGATCACCCCTCTCTCGGATCATCCCCTCTTTTCGAAAAAAAGCAGGGGAATATCTGGAAGGGGCCGCTTATCCCTTTGAATTCTTACCGATCTGAATAATAGTCAGGCATCGGGAGGGGGGACGTCCTCCCCCTTCTCTGAGACAAGTGCATCTCGGAGCCGCCGAACCTCGGGAACATCCTGAATGGCAAGAGCGCCGTCAAAAGCCCGTATGGCATCCCCGACCCTTCCCATGGATGCGAGGAGGAGGGCCTTGGAAAACCAGATATACATGTTCAGCGGGTTCAGCTCCAGGGCTTTCTCATAGCAGGCCAGCGCCTCGTCATTCCTCTCCAGCCTCTGGAGGGTCGTCCCCTTCTGGTACCATGCCTTGGGGTTCTTCGGATCCATCATGAGGACCCGGTCATAGTAGAGAAAAGCCCGCTCATAATGGCCATGCACCTCCATGATCATCCCCAGCTCGAGGTTGGACTCCTCGTGCCGGGGGTTGATCGAGAGGGCCATCTCGTAGCATTTCTGGGCACGTTCGAGGTTCTTCTCCCTGGAAAAGATCAGCCCCTTCTGGTACCAGAGATCCGGGCTCCGGGGATATATGTCGAGGCCCTTGTCAAAACAGCGGAGTGCTTCCTCGTTCCGCCCCAGGTAAGAGAGGATGATCCCCTTGCTGTACCAGGCCATGACATACTTCGGGTCCTTCTCGATGATCCGGTCCCATGACTGGAGCGCCTCCTCATACCGCCCCAGTTTTCCCAGGTTGACTCCCTTCTCATGCCAGGCACGTATCGCATAGCTCGGGTCCAGTTCGAGAATGGTGTCAAAGCACCGCAGGGCTTCCTCGATCCTCCCCAGCATGCCGAGGACAATCCCCTTCTGGAACCAGATCAGGGCCTCTTTCGGCTGGAGATCCATTGCCCTGTCGAAGGCGGTGAGGGCGTCATCGAAGAGGCCCATGGTCTTCTTCACGAGGCCCTTCTTGAACCAGATCTCCCAGTCGGTGGGGCAGAGGGTGAGGGCAATTTCAAACTCCGCTACCGCCTCCTCGTACCTGCCCTGCTCTGCGAGGGTCTCGCCTTCCCGCGTGAACCTCTCCGCATCCATCTTCTTTGTGGACGGTGTCATGACACACCTGAGCCTGCTCCGCTCTGCCCTGCGGACTCTTGAACCGGGGCAGAGCTCCGAACAGCCGCGCCTTGTACCTCCATAATACCCGGGTTGTTATTAAGGCTATCTCCCGGGTGATGGTGGGAACCGGGCGGATCTCTCACATTGAAGGATACTGGTGCCAGAAATACCGAATCGAGCGATATGGTGTTATTGAAAAACCCACAGGAGCAGGATTTTCGGTTCATTCCCGATCTGGTACCGTCCGAACCAACGTTGCATTGCCGGATAATCCCTTCCACAGGATTCGCCAATCATCTCCGCTTTCCCTGGAGGGCCGGCTGTGTCTTTGCCCACTCAGCGGGGGAATATCTCTTCGAGAATTGGCCGATACCGGATTTGATACCTTTTTTACATTGATACGACCAATACTCCTTTCACCATGGGCGATCCCCTCATTGTCGAGATTATCGGTTTCTCCGAGGCCGAGTGCGGGCCTTTCCCCTGCGAACCCGATCGGACCTGCGGCCTCGAAGAATGCTTCCCCTCGGGTTCATTCATGAAGGCCGTGGAGGCCCTCATGCATGCCCTCGCAGGACGGTATGGGGACCGTGTGCAGGTAACCATAACCCTTCTGGATGACGGAGTCCCTGAACGGGTGAAGGCAATCTTCGAGGTCTCTCACCCGCCCATCCCCATCGTGCTCGTGGGGGGAAGGGTCACTCCCATCGGGAGGATCTCCTACCCGAAGATCGCAAAGGAGATCGAGAGGGCCCTCATCGGTTCAGGGAACACGTGATATCCGCCCGGACTCGAGATCATAATAGAGGCCATGGACCCGTATCCTGGCCTCTGCCTCGGCCCCCTTTACAAGGGGGTAGGTTCTCAGGTGGGCGACCTGGGCCCTCACATTCTCGAGCTCGATCATGCGCCGCCTGCCCTTCTCATCGGGGGGATTGGGCAGCTTCTTTATCTCCGCATCCACCTTCGTGAGCACCTCCCCGGCATGGTTGAGCCAGAGGGGGATGTACGCATCGCCCGTCTCTTTCCCGAGGGCCTTCATGGCACCGCAGTCGGAGTGACCGCAGACCACGATCTCCCCGACCTTGAGGTGGCGGATCGCGTACTCGAGCACGGTGGCAAATGTCCATGACGAGTGCGGGACGATATTCCCGATGTTCCGGTGGACAAAGAGTTCACCGGCCTCTGCCGACGTGATCCGCTCAGGGGTCACCCGTGAATCGGAGCAGCCGATCCAGAGGACCTTCGGGCTCTGCCCCTTCGCGAGCCCGGCGTAAAACTCCCTCTTCTTCGTGAAATCACCGGTGACAAAGGCCCGGTTGCCTTCGAGGAACTTGTCGATCATGATCTACACCGAGGCGATACCGGTTTCATTCCGGAAGCCTTAGCGTGAACTCTCTCTCAAAAGTGATTAAAGAGTACGGAACGGCACCGCCCGGGTATCGATGGCGACAGGGGCTATTCCCTTCAAAGATATCTCTTATTATTTAAATATTCTTAATTGATATTTTATGAATAAATATAGATGATGTGGAATCTAAAAGATTTCTTGTGGTATATTCTGAATAGGTACTATTAAATCACCGATAACTATTTCTATTCAATTGCTACATCTTTCATTAACTGAAATGAACCTTTTCGTTCTTCATGATTCAGGCTGAACATTGATGGCAGGAGAAGGAGAGAAATTCCCGGAGGTAAAGGTAGAGAACGGGGTCCTGGCAGCGGGATCGAATACCTTCTATAATGAGACCACAATGGAAGAGCCATTTTCAACAGCTATTTCAAGGAGGCTTATTATTCTTGGACCTCTCAAATCGAATCAAAAAAAAGGGATGCCCGCGATGGCACTATTCTCTCCTGAGCTTCGAGCAATTTCCCGATCACGTCCCCGTTATCAAATGCTCAGTCGAGGTGCCTTGAAGGATGACACATATGAGATCCACCAAAGTGCAGGGCATATCATGCTGCTCTATTATATCGGCATCGCACATCGCGCCAAAAAGAGGGGGAAAATATGTTAGCTACCCTGATTTTATCTATCTCGGTTCTGCTTCAATTTACAGCGGCATTTTATGCTTTACGACTTATTAAAGTGACTGGCAAAATGTACTCCTGGATATTAATCTCTGCGGCCCTTTTTCTTATGGTGATCCGGCGATTAATTCCCTTATATTCTTTAATTTTTACAACTGAAAGTTACCCCATTGATCTGTCCAATGAAGTAATCGGACTTGTTTTATCTATGCTGATGCTTTTGGGGGTAATGGGAATTGGGCCGATATTTACCGAGCGCAAGCGGGCGGAGGAGGCCCTTGAAAAGAAGACAGAGGAGTTGGAGCGTTCGAACCGGGAGCTCCAGATGTTCGCATACGTTGCATCCCATGATCTCCAGGAGCCGCTCAGGGCCATCCATAGTTTCACCCAGCTCCTTGTCCAGCGGTACAGCAAAGATCTCGACTCCGACGCCCAGGAGTTCATGAAGTTTATTACCGACGGTACCTCCCGCATGCGGCAACTCATCCAGGATCTCTTGGCATTCTCCCGGGTACAAACCCGTGGACAGCCCTTCAGTCCGGTGGATGTCAACAAGGTTCTGGAGGAGGTGAAGATTAACCTCCAGGTTGCCATCGATGAGACCGGAGCAGTTCTCACAAAGGATTCCCTCCCGACCATCATAGCAGATCAGACGCAGATGATTCAAGTTTTCCAGAACCTCATCCAGAACGCCATCAAGTTCAGGAAGAAAGAAGAACCGCCGAGGGTTCATGTCTCCGCGGAACGGAAGGGGGATGAATGGATCTTCTCTGTCAGGGACAACGGGATCGGGATCGATCCCCAGTACTTCGAGAAGATATTTGTCATCTTCCAGCAACTGCACAGTAAAGGTGAATATCCGGGCACCGGCATCGGGCTTGCTATTGTAAAGCGTATCATTGAACGCCATGGTGGCAGGATTTGGATTGAATCAGAACCCGGCAGGGGTTCGACATTCTTTTTCACGATTTCTACCGAGTCGGGAGGGACATGATGATGCATCAAAATTCGTCAAAAAAGGTGGAGATTCTCCTTGTCGAGGATAACCCGGCCGACCAGAGGCTGGTGAAAGAAGCACTGAAGGATGGTAAGATCACAAACAACCTCCACATTGTTGATGACGGAGTGAAGGCGATGCACTATCTCCGGAAGGAGGGCGAGTACGCTTCTGCCCCTGTACCTGATCTCGTCCTTCTTGACCTCAACCTGCCCAGGAAGGACGGGCGCGAGGTCCTTCATGAAATGAAGTCAGACCGGAACCTGAGGTGTATTCCAGTTGTGGTCATGACCGTCTCTGCAGATGAGAAGGATATCCTCAATGCGTACGGGAATTGCGCGAATTGCTACATCCAGAAACCCCTCAATTTCGAACGGTTCACCGAGATAGTTCGCTCCATCGAAGACTTCTGGTTCGCCATCGTGAAGCTCCCAGAGAGAGGCAGATGATCTGCTGAAATGAAAATACTGCTCATCGAGGACAACCCCGCTGATCAGCGCCTGGTTAAGGAGCTGATCAGGGAATTCGACCGGATCAAATTTGATCTTGTTACAGAGGATAAACTGGGCAAAGGGCTAGAACACCTCAGCGATGATGAAATCGGGGTGATCCTCCTCGATCTCAACCTGCCGGATAGCAGCGGGCTGGAGACCTTCCTGAAGGTCTCCAGGCAGGCGGAGCATATCCCCATCATCATCCTCACCGGACTTGAGGATGACAGGATGGCGCTGGAGGCGGTGCAGGGTGGAGCCCAGGATTTTCTCATCAAGGGGGAGATCGATTCGCAGGGACTCCAGACAGCAATCCGCTATGCCATCGAGCGGCACAGAATTTTCCATGAGCTGAAGAAGACCACTGCTAAACTCCATGAGGAGGAGCAGGCGCTGCGGGAGAGCGAGGCACAGTTGAATGCCGTCATTCAGGGTTCCCCCATCCCGCAGTTTGTCATTGACAGGGATCACCGGGTCATCTACTGGAACAGGGCGCTCGAGGAACTAAGCGGGATGAGAGCATCGGAGGTTGTAGGTACAAACCAGCAGTGGAAGGCCTTTTACCCCCATGAGCGTCCAGTCATGGCGGATCTCCTTATCGATGGAGCCATCGACAAGGTCCCCGCGTGGTATGAAGGGAAGTACAGCGCATCGAAACTCGTTGACTGTGCCTGGGAGGCCACGGATCACTTCCCGGATCTTGGCAAGACGGGAAAGTGGCTGCACTTCACCGCGGCCCCCATCAGGGATGCTCAGGGGACAATTATCGGGGCAGTGGAGACCCTCGAGGACATCACCGAGAGGAAGGCAGCTGATGAGAAGATCGCCCACCTTGCCTCGTTCCCGGAGCTGAACCCGGATCCTGTCCTGGAACTGGACTCCTCCAGAGAGGTGATCTATGCAAATCCAGCAGTGGCCAAGACTCTCGAGAGACTGGGTCTCGGGAGCGACCCCCGCATCTTTCTTCCGGAGGATTTCGAGACCATCCTTCCGGTGATCATGGAAGGGGATGTCACGAGGGAGGTCATCGTCGGAGATCGAACATTCCTGGAGACCATAGCTCTCGCCTCTAGGATGGGGACAATCCGGATCTATACCCGGGACATCACCGAACGCAAGCGGGCGGAAGACGCGCTCAGGGAGAGCGAAACGCGATACAGAAACCTCTTTGAATCTTCCCGTGACGCCATCATGACCCTTGAGCCCCCTTCGTGGAGGTTCACCTCTGGCAACCCGGCAACGGTAAAGATGTTCATGGCAAGGGACGAGGCGGAATTCACATCCAAAGAACCATGGGTGCTGTCTCCGGAACGTCAACCGGATGGCCGCGGTTCCGGCGACAAAGCCAAAGAAATGATAGAAACTGCCATGCGTAACGGCACCCATTTTTTCGAGTGGACACACAAGCGGCTCAACGGCGAAGAGTTTCCCGCCACCGTACTCCTGTCCAGGGTAGAACTCGCCGGAAAAGTGTTCCTTCAAGCGACAGTCCGGGATATCACCGATCGCAAGCGGGCTGAGGAAGCCCTCAAGCAGAGCGAGGAGCGCTACAAGCGGGTCATCGAGAGCCAGACGGAGTTCATCACCCGGTTCGCACCCAATTCCACCGTCACCTTCGTCAATGATGCCTTCCTCAAGTACTTCGACCTCAACCGGGACGAGATCATCGGGAAGAGGTTCAAGCCAGAGATCCCGAAGGAGGACCGCGAAGTGGTGGGGAGGCACTTCGCCTCCCTCACGAAAGAGGCACCGGTCGCATCGATCGAACACCGCATCATCATGCCTGACGGCAAGGTCAAATGGCAGCGGTGGATCGACCGTGCAATCTATGACGATGACGGCAATCTCGTCGAGTACCAGAGCGTCGGGAGGGATACCACCGAGCGCAAGCAGGCTGAGGAAGCCCTGAAGAACAGTGAGAGCTATCTGAAGAACATCTTTGCATCAGTTCAGACGGGGCTGCTGCTCATCGACCCCGAGACCCACATCATACAGGATGCCAATCCTGCCACCCTCAGGATGTTCAGGGCAAAGAGAGAGGAGATCGTCGGTTCGGTGTGCCATAACTTCATCTGTCCGGCAGAGAAGGGCAATTGCCCGATCACTGATAAAGGGCAGAGGGTCGACAACTCTGAGCGCATCTTCCTGACCGCCGATGGAACCCGGGTTCCCGTCCTGAAGACCGTAGTTCCTGTCACGATATCGGGCCGGAAATTCCTCCTTGAGAACTTCATAGATATCACCGACCGGAAACGGGCCGAGGAGACTCTCGAGAAGCAGTACTCCATCCTGAAGGGGGTACTGGAGAGCACTCATTCGGCGGTGTTCTCGCTGGACCGGAATTACTGCTACACGAGCTTCAACTCGGCCCATGCGAATGTGATGAGGGCGCTCTATGGCGCAGAGATCGAGCTTGGCCGGAGCATCTTCAATTATCAGTCGGTAGAGGAGGACAGAGAGAGGGCAAAACTCAACATCGACCGTGCCCTGAAGGGGAAGCAATTTACCGATACGTCATACTCGGGTGAGGAAGGACGGGTAAGGCAGATCTTTGAGGTGACCCACAGCCCCATCAAGGATACAGAAAATGCCATCGTCGGTGTTACTGTATTTGCGCAGGACATCACCGAGCGGAAGCGTGCAGAGAAGGCCCTCCAGGAGAGCCGGGAGCGGTACCGGCAGATCGTCGAGGGCACCAACGCGGGCGTCTGGGTCCTTGACACCGATTTATCCACCATCTATGCCAATGAGCAGATGGCGAGGATGCTTGGTTCCCTGCCGGGCGAGATGCTAGGCCGGTCCATCTCTGATTTTGTCTTTTCCGAAGACCGGGCCGAGATCAGCGAGGTCTTTGCCGGGATCGGAGACGGGATATCTCCTGATACCGAGTTCCGATTCCGGCGCAAAGATCAGCTTGCCAGCTGGCTCCGGGTGGCGGCAGGCCCGTTCTACGATGTCCAGGGGCAGCGGGTAGGGTTTACGGGAATATTCTCGGATATCACGAGCAGCAAGCTCGCGGAAGAGGCGAAGAGGGAGGCCGAGGAGAAGTTCCGGAACATCTTCGAGTTCGCGGTAGAAGGCATCTACCAGATCAATCCGAAGGGGCGGTTCCTCACCGCGAACCCTGCCATGGCCCGTATCATGGGGTATGACTCGGTTGAGGACCTGATAACGACTGTCAGGGACACCGCACGGCAGCTCTGGGTGGTGCCGGAGCAGAGGCAGCAGTATCTCGATCACCTCAAAAAGGACGGGATCGTCAATGGATTCGAGTGCGAGTACTTCAGAAAGGATGGGAGCAGGATCTGGGTATCGCTGAACACCCGTGCCGTGGGAGGACCGGATGGAAAGGTAGTCTATTCGGAGGGGACCCTGGAGGACATCACCCAGCGAAAGATGGCGGAACAGGCCCTGAAAGATTCCGAAGAGATGTTCCGGAATCCCGTCGAACTGTCACCGGTCGGTGTTTTTCTCGTCCAGGACAACCTCGTCATGTACGCGAACCCGAGGCTGGCCGAGATGGCCGGGTATTCCCGGAATGAGATGTTCAACCGATCCTTTGATTCCATGATCCTTCCCGATGACCTGCCGGGTGTAAAGGAGGCAATTGGCAGGTTGCTTCGCGGGGACATTCCCGCGGTAGACATCGAGTTCCGGGCCGTCACGAAGGACGGGACCCTTGTTGATGTGGAAGCATATGGTTCGACCATGCTCCTCCATGGGCACCCTGCCCTGTTCGGGACCATCATCGACATCACCGAACGGAAGAAGATGGCACATCAGATCAGCGAGTCCCTGAAGGAGAAGGAGGTCCTGCTCAGGGAGATCCACCACCGGGTCAAGAACAACATGCAGGTCATCTCATCCCTCCTCTCCGTGCAGGCCCAGAACATCAAGGATGAGGGGGTCCGGGGGTTGTTCAAGGAGAGCCAGAACAGGATCCGGTCCATCGCGCTCGTCCACGAACTCCTGTACCGTTCCGATAACCTCTACCAGATCGAGTACGGGGCGTACCTGAAGAAGATGTTCATCCCCCTCTTTGAATCCTACAGCGTCGACCAGAGTAAGGTATCGATAGCGATCGAGGCCCTGAAGGTGATGATCACAATCGACAAAGCTGTCCCCTGCAGCCTCATCGTCAATGAACTCCTCTCGAACTCCCTCAAGCATGCCTTCCCGGGCGAGAGGAAAGGGGCGATCACCATCAGGTTCGGGCTGGATGCCGGGAAGGGAGAATACTCCCTCGATTACGGCGACAATGGGATCGGTTTACCACCGGGGCTGGACATCAAAACGCTGAATACCCTCGGCATGCGGCTCATCAACGGCCTGACAAAGCAACTTGAAGGGACGATCGAGGTCCAGGGCAGCGAAGGGACGCATTTCAGGATCACCTTCCCCGGAGAAAGTGCACAGGGGGGGAGATGAGCCGTATAAACTATTTCAACCCGGACATTCCATCTACAGATGGTGAAGAAATACCCTTGGAGAGATACGGTGTTACTTCAGACGGGGAAATGAGGGTATTCTATGGGAAAGAAGAAGATACTCGTTGTTGAAGACGAATTCATCACCGCCTCGGATATTCAGTCAACCCTCAAGGGTATGGGTTTTGAAGTCCCGGGCATCGCCGATACCGGTGAGGATGCAATCAAGATGGCAGGGGATCTCAAACCTGATGCCATCCTGATGGACATCCTTCTCAAGGGCAAGATGAATGGGATCACCGCTGCCGGCGTCATCAAGGACAGGTACAGCATCCCGGTCATCTACCTCACGGGCCAGTCGGACGATGCGACCATCAACAGGGCCCTCGAGAGCGAACCCTTCGGGTACATCATCAAGCCCTTCGAGGACAAGACCCTGAAGGCAACCATCGGGATGGCCCTCTACAAGCATGCCATCGACGAGAGCCTGAGGGAGAGCGACCAGCTCGTCCATTCTCTCATCGACTCCAATACGGAGCCGATGTTCATCCTCGACCAGAATACCAGGGTGCTCGTCATCAATGAAGCCCTCGCGTGCAGGGCTCCAGGCGCACCAAAAACGGCCGGGGACCAGACCCTCGACAGCCTCGTCTCCGCGGGGCTCATCACGAAGAAACTCGCCGATGCGGTGCGTGTCCATTTCTATGATAAAAAACCGTTCGTCTTTGACGAGGAAGTCAACGGGAAGTGGGTGGCCCACAGTATCACCCCCCTCGTCGATACCCATGGCCAGGTCGTCAGGTGCGCGGTGCACAGCAGCGATGTAACCGAGATAAAACAGGCGGATGGGAAGCTGAAGGCCCTCAATGAGCAGCTCCTCAGGGAGAGGAAGGACCTCATCATCTACAAGGCGATGCTCGACGGCATGGACGACATCCTCATCGCCACCACAGACGTGGGGGCCATCTTCTTTGTGAACGAAGCCTTCCAGAAACGGTTCGGGTATACCCTGGACGAGGTGAAGGGCAAGCAGATCGGCATGCTCAAGGACCCCCATGATACCTTCCCCATCGACGGAAACGCATTCTTCGTTGACAAGAAGACCGTCTGGAACGGGAGCATCACGGTGGTCACCAAGCATCAGCTGAAGCTGAAGACATTGCTGAAGAGCACCCCTGTCATCCGTAATAATGTAACCATCTGCCGCGTCTTTGTGCTCAGGGAACGACTCGCTTGACCGGATGGGACATGAGGACTTCGCCCCCCCCTGCTCCCGTAAAAGGAGATGGAACAGGATCCGGATTAATGAGGAGGGAGAATGGCCATGGGGCAGTACACCGCTCCCCGTGATCTCCTCCTTTCTCCTCTTGCACGGCAACAGATCCGGTTTTACCGCTGCACGGCCCCGAGGTTGGCCTGCCCGACCGTTGCGGCGTACCTGGCCAGGACCCCGGTGAGGGCCTTCTCAGGCGGTTTCCATGACCGCCGCCGATCCTTCAGGACCTTCTCAGGTACAAGGAGGTCGAGGCTCTTCTTCCCGATGTCGATGGCGATGATATCCCCGTCGTTGACAAAGGCGATGGGGCCCCCAACCTGCGCCTCGGGGGCCACATGACCGATGCACGGCCCCCTTGTCCCGCCGGAGAACCTCCCGTCTGTAACGAGGGCGACGCGCCGGTAACCGAGCCCGACGATCGCCGAGGTCGGGGCGAGCATCTCCGGCATGCCGGGGCCACCGCGCGGCCCCTCGTAGCGGATGACGACCACGTCCCCTTCCCGGATCTTCCTCGCAAGGATATCTTTCATGGCGGCCTTCTCACCGTCAAAGACCCGGGCAGGTCCACGATGGAGCCACATCTTCTGGTCCACAGCCGCGGCTTTTACCACTGCGCCGTCGGGGGCAAGGGAGCCCCGGAGCACCCTGAGGCCACCGGCCGCATGCACCGGTTTGCGGAGGGTGTGTATGATCTTCCCATCGGTGACGCGTCCCATCTCCGCGATCTCCAGGATGCCAGGCCCCGAGACGGTCGGGGAATCCTCGAGAACCTCCCTGAGCCGGGAGAGGACCGCCGGGATACCACCGGCCCTGTGGAGGGCGAGCATCGAGTGAGGTCCTGCAGGCTGCATGTCGCAGATGTGCGGGATCCCGCTCCCCATGGTGTTGAAGGTCTCCAGGTCAATGGGGATACCGGCCTCGACGGCAAGCGCCATGAGGTGGAGGATGGTGTTCGTGGATCCCCCGAGGGCCATGTCGACCCGGATGGCATTCCGGATGCTCTCTTCCGTGACTATCCTCCTCGGGGTGACCCCTTCTCTCACCAGGGCCACGACCCGTTCCCCGCTCTGCCTCGCGATCCGGAGCTTTCCTGCATCCACGGCCGGGATCGTTGCGCAGCCGGCGATGGACATGCCGAGGGATTCGGTCACGCAAGCCATGGTGTTCGCGGTATAGAGCCCCTGGCACGAGCCGCAGCCCGGCATGGCTGCACACTCCAGTTCATGGAGCTCCCCTTCGTCCATGGTGCCGGCGGCGACCCTCCCCACTGCCTCGAAGACGTCGATGAGGGAGAGGTCCCTGCCCGCAAGAGAGCCGGAAAGCATCGGCCCGCCGGTGACGAGGATTGCCGGTATATCGCACCGGACGGCTGCCATGAGCATCCCCGGCACGATCTTGTCGCACGTGCCGATGCAGACAAGGCCATCGAACCGGTGGGCCTGTACCATGAGCTCGATAGAGTCGGCGATATTCTCCCTGGATGGGAGGGAATAGCGCATCCCCTCGTGCCCCATGGCTATCCCGTCACAGATCCCGATGACCCCGAACTCGAAGGGAACCCCGCCGGCTGCGCAGATCCCTTCCCTGACCCTCTCCGAGATCTGCCGCAGGTGCACGTGGCCGGGAACGATAGTGTTCCAGGCGTTCGCGATCCCGATGAAGGGCTCGTCCATCTGCCGATCCGTTACCCCGAGGGATCGCAGCAGGGCGCGGTTGGGCGCCCGCTCGAACCCCCGTTTCACTACTTCGCTCCGCATAAATCCTCCCCACTATAGAGGCTGACAACATCCCCGATAACGATGACCGCAGGGGGCCTGACTCCGGCCCGCTTCCCTATCTCCCCGATTTCCCCGAGGGGCCCGGTGGTTACCCGCTGCCCGGGGTCAAGGCCCCGCTCGATAATTGCCACCGGTGTGCCCGGATCTTTCCCCCGGGCTACCAGGCGGGAGGCGATGGAGGAGAGGTTCTTCACCCCCATCAGGATCACGATGGTCCCCCGGAATTTCGCCAGGAGTCCCCAATCGAGGGTGGACTCCTCCTTCCCGGGATCTTCGTGGCCGGTCAGGATGATCACCTCTGATGCATGGCTCCGGTGGGTAACCGGTATCCCGACGCAGCCGGGGACTGCTATCGCGCTCGTGACTCCGGGGACGAGCTCCACAGGTACCCCCGCGGTCCGCAGGGCCTCGAGCTCCTCACCTCCCCTCCCGAAGAGGAACGGGTCGCCCCCCTTCAGCCGGACAACCCGTTTCCCCTCAAGAGCTTTCTCTACCATGGTCCGCTCGATCTCCTCCTGTTCGAGGGTGTGCTGTGATCCTGATTTCCCACAGTCGATGAGCTCAGCTCCTGCCGGGAGGAGATCCCTCACCCCGCCGGCGAGCTGGTCGTAGAGGACGACCTCCGCCCTCTCAAGGACCCTCAGGGCCTTGACGGTGAGGAGGTCGGGGCTTCCCGGACCCGCGCCCACGAGGTAAACCTTACCCTTACCTCTCATCCTTCCCTCCAAGGAAGGCCCGGGCTTCTGCGAGGAGGTCCACGGCCTTCCCTGCAAGGCGCTTCCCGGACGCCCTTGCGGCCTCGATATCGGCCACCTCCTCCTCGATCCGTTCTGTCCTGCTCCCGTCGAGGGAGAGGACCTCGGCGATGAGATGGCCGTCCCTGCAGTAGACCCCGATGGGCGTGAAACAGCCGCCTCCCAGCTCCCCGAGGACCGC
>CAZKEV010000003.1:26068-75779 GCA_964551875.1 uncultured Methanomicrobiales archaeon
TGATGATCAGGCGCGGGTCGTCACGGGATACCACCGCGATTGCTCCCTGGTTCGCAGTGGGGACGAAGCGTTCCGGTGAAAGCCGGTACCCCCGGAGTTTATAGTCAAGCCGATCGAGGCCGGCCTCTGCAAGAATGATACCATGGAAGTCCCCGGAGATGAGCTTCCGTATCCTCGTGTCCACGTTCCCCCGGAGAGGTCTCACCTCAATGGTACTGTCATGCCGCAGGATCTGGGCGCGCCTCCGCATGCTCGAGGTACCAACGATGCTCACCTGGTCCATGGCCGTGGAGATGGCAAGGAAGTCAGCGGGAGAGTCCCTCTGCAGGATGGCGGTGGTGTTGAGTCCATTCGGCCGCTTGACCGGGATATCCTTCATGCTGTGGACCGCGGCATCGATCTCCCCCCGCAGGATGGCGTCATCCAGCGCTTTCACAAAGAGTCCCTGGCCGCCGATCTCATGGAGGGGGACGCCGGTATCGTCATCGCCCTGGGTGCGGATGATGACCGTCTCCACCTCCACGCCCTGTTCGGCAAGGATCCTCGCAACCCGCTCGGTCTGGTTGAGCGCGAGCTTGCTGCCCCGGGTACCGATCACGAGAGACATGCCTGGTACCCCCGTGCAATGGCCTCGATATCCTCATCGGTGTGAGCTGCAGAGAGGAAGTTCGTCTCGAACTGCGAGGGCGGCAGGAAGATCCCCCTGGAGAGCATCCCCTTCCAGAAACCGGCAAAGGCTTCTGTGTCACTCTCCTTTGCCTCCCGGTAGTTACGCGGGGGGTTCTTCCTGAAGAAATACTTGAACAGGGAACCGAGCTGGACAAAGGATCCCTGCCCACCGGAGGCATGGACCGCCTCCTGGATGGCCTTGCCCATATCGTCGAGGTGCCGGTAGAGATCGCTGTTCGCATGGAGGTACCGGAGAGTGGCGATGCCCGCGGCGAGGGAGAGGGGGTTCCCGCTGAAGGTCCCTGCCTGGTAGACCGGCCCGCAGGGGGCGACATAGTCCATGATCTCCCGCCGTCCCCCGAAGGCGCCTATCGGGAGACCCCCGCCGAGGATCTTCCCCAGGGTCGTGAGGTCGGGCCGGATGCGGTACAGCCCTTGCGCCCCGCCCCTCCCCAGACGGTAGCCGGTGATCACCTCATCGAATATGAGGAGGACATCATGAGCCCTCGTGATGGACCGGACCTCCGCGAGATAGGTGCTGTCGGGGAGCACCGGCCCGATATTCCCGAGGACCGGTTCGAGGATGAAAGCGGCCACGTCCCCGTTCCTGGCGAGGGTATCCTCCAGGGCGGATGAATCGTTATACGGGACCTGGAGGGTGTGGCGGGTGAGATCCGGAAGCACTCCAGCCGAGTCAGGCACCCCCAGGGTCGTCGCTCCGGAACCCGCTTTGACAAGCACCGCATCATGGGCTCCATGAAACCCGCCCTCGACCTTTACGATATCGCTCCTTCCCGTGAACCCCCGGGCAACCCGGATGGCAGACATGGTCGCCTCGCTCCCGCTCGAGACGAAACGGACCATCTCTATCGACGGGTAATCATCCCTGATGAGCCCTGCCATCTCGGGTTCCAGGGGAGACGGTGTCCCGTACAGCCATCCCTTCTCCAGCTGGGAGCTGATGGCTGCATGGATATCGGGATGGGCATGGCCGAGCAGGAGGGGGCCGTAGGCCATGCAGCAGTCGATGAGCTCCTGCCCGTCTGCCGTCCTGATCCTGCCACCTTTGCCTGAGAGCGTGTAAAACGGGTATGGCTTGATGGCCCGGACGGGACTGCTCACCCCGCCAGGCATCAGATTCACCGCGAGGGAATACAGCTCACTGCTCTTCACGCGCCCACCCCGCGGCTTCTTCGGCAAAGTAGGTGATGATGAGGTCCGCACCCGCACGCTTGATACAGGTGAGGCTCTCCATGACAGCGGATCTCTCATCGATCCAGCCCCGCTCCCCGGCCGCCCTGATCATGGCATACTCCCCGCTCACCTGGAACGCCGCCAGGGGAAGCCCGAAATCCCGGAGGGCGGCAAGGATGTCCAGGTAGTATCCGGCAGGCTTCACCATGAGGATGTCCGCGCCTTCCTCGGCATCAAGCGCGGACTCCAGGATCGCCTCGCGGGCATTGGACGGGTTGAGCTGGTAGGTGGTCCTGTCCCCGAAGTTGTAGCCCGAGTCTGCAGCCTCCCTGAAGGGGCCATAGAAACCGGAGGCGAATTTGCTCGAGTAGGACATGATGAGGACGTCCTCAAACCCGCTCTCGTCCAAAGCACCCCGGATGGACGCGACCATGCCATCCAGCATGCAGGAAGGGGCGACGACATCCGCACCCGCCTCGGCATGGCTGACGGCGATCCTGTTCATGAGCTCAAGTGAGGGGTCGTTCAGGAGATCCTGTCCGCCTCCTCTCTCGCCGATGATCCCGCAATGGCCATGATCCGTGTATTCGCAGGCACAGACATCGGTGCAGACCACGAGGTCGGGAACCGCCTCCTTCATCGCCTTCACGGACTGCTGGATCACCCCGTCCGGTGCAAAGGCCGATGTTCCCTCGGCATCTTTGGCCCGGGGTATTCCGAAGAGCAGGACGGACGGGAGATCCAGGTCGCTGATCCTGCCTGCGACGGCGGGAAGGTCCCTGACCGGGTGCCTCACCTGGCCGGGCATGGAATCGATGGGCAGAGGGCGATCGATCCCCTCGTCAACAAAGAGGGGGACGACGAGGTCGCTCACATGGACGCAGGTCTCGGTGAAGAGCTCCTGCACATTCCTCCGCCGGTACCTTCGCATTCTCCTCACCGGAAACACGTCCAAGTATCCCTCCCTGCCGTATTTCAGCACCAGTGATTTCAGATTCTATCCAAAAGAAGATACCGATTAGGGATACCGGTCCGAAAAAATGGCCGGGCCGCTGTAAGAACCTTTATGTAGAGAGGGCCCGTGATTGGTCTCTAGAGGAATGTGAGATGGAGAAACCTCTCGGCAAGGTGACCCACTACTTCCCCAAGATAGGGGTTGCGGTGGTGGCCCTCTCAGACGACCTGAAGCAGGGCGAGGAGATCCGCTTCTCCGGCACCCAGACGGATTTTACCCAGAAGGTCAACTCGATGCAGGTCGAGCACAAGACGATCGCAAGTGCCATGCGGGGACAGGAGATCGGGCTGAAGGTAGATCAGGATGTGAAGGTGGGAGACCGTGTCCTGAAGATAGGATAATACGGAGACCGCATCCCCACCAGCCTTATTCCCTTTTTTTCATTCTCCGGATCGATTCAGGGGCAACGAAATCCATTTTCAGGGTGCCTCATCGGTCTTCTCTTCACTCCCATCCCTGAGGCAGTGACCGTCGCCCTGGGTGAGTGCCCGTACCATGGCCTCCGCAGCCTGGATCTCGCCCCTTTCGGCACATTCCCTGATAGAGAGGGTGGCATCCGAGAGGAGCTTCTTCACCATCACGCGGGTGAGATCATCGATCACCTCCCTCACCCTGGGATCGTCGGCTGCAAGGCGGTGGATGGCTTTATCCCTTTCACGGATGCGGATGGCCTCGGCCCAGGTATAGAGGAGGGAGAGGGTATCATCGGCGGCTGTCCGGTTCACGAGGGAGATGAACTGCTCGAGCTCCTCGCCGATGAAGGCCCGGGCGCGCTCTGCCTCGGCCCTCCGCTCCTTCAGGTTGTTCTCGGAGACGACCCGGAGGTCATCGATGGAGAAGAGGCTCACCCCGTCGATGGAGGAGACGCCCGCCTCCACGTCCCTCGGCTGGGCGATATCGATGATGATGATGGGCCGGGGGCGCTGGTCGAGAGGCCAGCGCCGTTCCTTCATGGCCTCGCGGAGGGGGTCGCAATGGATGATGGGGTGCGGGGCAGCGGTGCAGGAGATGACCACGTCGGAGAGCTGGATGTAGTGGTACAGGTCCTTCAGGTTGACCGCCCTCCCCCCGATCTTTCCGGCAAGGGCCACCGCACGCGAATAGGTCCGGTTCGCCACGTAGATGGCAGAGAGCTCCCGTGCAGAGAGGGCCTGGGCAACGAGCATTCCCATCTCGCCGCTCCCGATGACGAGGATATGCTTCTCCCCGAGGCCGCCCAGGAGGTTCTCTGCGAGCTGGACCGCGGCCGAACCGATGGAGACGGCACCCCGGTTGATGTTCGTCCTCCTCCTCACCTGGATCCCGACGTGGATCGCCTTCTCCACGCAGATCTCGATGAGGTTTGAGGAGACCCCTGCCTCCTTTGCCCGGGCAAGGGCCACCTTCATCTGGCCGATGATCTGGTCCTCCCCGACGATCATTGAGTCGATACCCGCCGCAAGGTCCAGGAGATGCTGGAGGACCTCCACGCCCTCGAAGATCCGGAAGTCCCTCCTCCCGAGCGAGGTGAGGAAGTCAGAGAGGGCTCCTTCGCTCCCCTGGACCAGGATCTCCACCCGGTTGCAGGTCTGGAGGAGGAGGACTCCCCTGAAGTGCTCCCGGGCACTCGAAAGAAATGCCCCCTCGTCGGGAAACCGGGCCTTCTCCAGGTCAGTGGCCGACGCATCATGATGGGAGAGGCTCGCGACGGCAAGCGGGGCATAGACCTGCCTATCCATGGAGGTACCTCCCGTCGACATACTCCCAGGCCGCATCCCCTTCCCGGGAGAGGGCCTCCCAGGCGGCCTGGTCATGGATGATCTCCCAGAGGATGGCAGAGCGCCTCTCCCGGGAGGGTTCCCGTGCCTTGAGGGCATCCCTTGCCCGGCCCTGGAGATCGATCATCAGGTCGATCTCACCTGCATCAAGAGCCATCTTTTCCCGGATGAAGCGTGCCATCGCGGGGGACCTGCCAAAGGTGGTCACCGCGACAGCATGGGACTTCCCCTTCCACACCGATGGAATGATCACATCCCCGGGATCCCCTGAGGCGCTGTTGCAGAGGATACCGGAGGCACGGGAGAGGGAGAGGATCCGGTTGTTCAGGGCAGGATCCTGTACCGCAGCGATCACAAGGAATGCGCCGTCGATGAGGTTTTCGATATCCTGATCCGATGCAGTCCCGAGGTCCATCTCCACCCGTTCGACGTCCATGCCGAGAACCTCCCTGCCAAAGGACCTGCTTGCCACGAGCACACGGCACTCCCCCTGGAAGAACGCCGCCTTTCTCGCCCCGACCGGGCCCCCTCCGAAGATCACGACCCTTCGCCCGGTAAGATCGAGAATGAGGGGGAGCATCGGTACAGATGTAGGATCAGGGTAAAATTAAGGTGATCTATCCTGATCCCTCTGCCTCCGGGAGACCTCCTGCCCGTCAGTTTCATGCAATTCTGCGCAAGCAGCCGCCAATAGGTGCATCTTCTCACTCCCCTGCACCGCCTGGAGGAATGGAGATCTTTTCTGTTGTTGCATTCACGACAAATAATATATCCCTTCGCGAGAGATAGTACTTTACGCGGGGGACAGGCGAGATATGGGAGGTCAGGGCAGGATCGTTCTCCCGATCTTCCCGGAGCAGATCTCCTTTATCCGCCTGACCGAGTGCCCTGCCACCCTCACGGGAATGGACCCATGACCGACGAACAGATCATCAGGCTGGAGCACCTGACAAAGGTCTTTCGCAATAACCACACGGTTACTGCCGTTGATGATGTGTCCTTCGATGTCAGGAAAGGGGAGATCTTCGGGCTCCTGGGCCCCAACGGTGCAGGGAAGAGTACCCTGATCCGGATCCTTACCACCCTCATTGCTCCCACATCGGGAACTGCCTATGTGGATCAGTATGAGGTGACGCGGGACCCGGAGAGTGTGCGGGCGATCATCGGGGTCTGCCCCCAGAACAGCACCCTTGACGTGGAGCTCACCGCGTATGACAACCTCGACTTTTACGGCCAGCTCCTCAACGTGGAGGAGAAGGTCCTCGAGGAACGGATCTGGGAGCTGCTGAAGATGACCGATCTCACCGACCGCGCCACCTCGCGGGTGAGCACCTTCTCGGGCGGGATGAGGAGGAAACTCGAGATCGTGAGAGCCTTCCTCCACCGACCCCTCATCCTCTTCCTTGATGAGCCCACCATCGGCCTCGACCCCGATTCCCGCTTCGAGGTCTGGCAGCAGATCACGAGGCTGAACACCGAGAAGACGACCATCATCCTGACCACCCACTACATGGACGAGGCCGAGAGGCTCTGCAACCGCATCGCCTTCATGGACAAGGGGAAGCTCATCGCGCTGGACACGCCTGATAACCACAAGCGGGCCCTCCCCGCGGGCGACCTCATCGATATCGGGTTCGACCATATCGACGGGAGGGTCCTCACCGCGATCCGGGAGTCCGGCCTTGTCACCTCGATCGAGGAGAAGGGGAAGTCCGTCCGCATCTCTGCAAAGAACGGGAACAGCGTGCTCCCCGCCATCATCGGCATCTTCGAGAAGTTCTCCGTTCCCATGACCTCTATCTCCATCCACTCCCCCTCCATCGAGGATGTCTTCATCTACCTCACGGGCAAGAAGCTGGACTCCGGGGGGGGAGAACAGCCACAGCCCGCGGGCAGGGGGCGGCCGTCATGATCCGCGGGGCGATCGCGATATTCCGGCGGGACATGAAGAAGTTCATCAGCACGCCGTATATCATCATCTTCACCCTCTTCATGCCCATCATGTACCTGATCATCTTCGGGAACGCGATGGGGGGGACCATCACGAACATCCCTATCGGGGTCGTCCTGAGCGAACCATATACCACCGACACTCCCCTTTTCACCTCCGCAGTTGAGGCCCTCCGGAATTTCCGGTCTGCCCCGGACAAGCCCACCATCTTCGAGGTCACGGTCTATCCTTCCGAGGAAAGGGCCAAACGGGCGCTCGCGGACGGCCAGATCAGCGGGGCAGTGATATTTCCGTCAGAACTCCCGGGCGACAACACGATCAGGGTCTACGAGGACAGCTCCGATTACATGGTCCCGACCCTTATGGAAGGCGGGATCACGGCGGCAGTGGCAAAGACCGGAACACAGAACCCCGTTGAGATCAACAAGCTCTACGGGAAGATCGAGTACTTCCAGTTCTTCGGGGTCGGGGTCATCGTGATGGCCATCTTCATGACCACTATGATGGGCGGGGCCTTCGCACTCATCCGGGATCGGGAGAACGGGATCATCGAGGGGTACCTGGTCACGCCGGTGAAGCGCTCCAGCATCATCCTCGGGATCATAGGGAGCGGCACCGTGCGGGCGTTCCTTGCAGGCTTCATCATCGTCATCGTGGATGTGCTCATCACGGGGATCGTTATCCGGACGATCGACCAGTTCCTTCTCGTCCTCCTCGTGCTCATCATCTCGTGTATCGGGGTGACCGCCCTCGTGGTCTCGGTCGCCTCGCGGTTCAACACGCAGCAGGAGTATGCCTCGACCGTGGCATTCTTCAACCTGATCCTCTTCATGACGAGCGGTGCGTTCTACCCGACAATAGGAATGCCCGACTGGCTCCGCTGGATCACAGTGATCAATCCTGAGTATTATACCGTTCATGCACTGAGAAGCATCCTTCTCAGGGGACAGGGGATGAATGTCATCGGGTACGACCTGCTTGCCCTGTTCATCTTCTCGACTGCTGCCATCATCCTCGGGATCACGACATACAAGAGAACGATCGAGTGACCCGCCAGAGAGGAGAGGAGACGGGTCTGATCTTTCCCCTCTATCAATGATTCCTCCCCTGTCCCTTTTCCTGATCTCATCCTCTGTCATCAGGGATCCGGTCATTGCACCAGGCCATCAGCCAGAGAACCCGTCTCTGGAGCTCATGGCAGGGCAGGAACAAAGGAGATGGACGGATGGTATCCTGGAACCTTTTTCCTCTGGTCGTACCTGTTTTTTTCTGGTGATCTCCCTGATATATCGCGAGATCTCAAAACGAGGCCGGAACATAAAAGGTAAGAGAGAAAGATAGATGTTCCTGAAGCTCAAATACTCGTCGTCAAAAGATCGGATTCCCCCCCGAAGATGGCCATGATCTCCCTCCTTATTGTTGACGATGAAGAGGAGCTGCTCGATCTTGCGCGGCATTTCATCGGGAGACCGGGGGAGATCGAGCTGACCACATCGGCATCCTCGCCAGGTGCGCTGGAGATGCACAGGAACCATCCCTTTGATGCCATCATCTTCGATCTCAGGATGCCTGAGATGGATGGGATCGAGTTCCTGAAGACGCTCCGGGACGGCGGCGATACAACCCCCTTCATCATCCTGACCGGAAAGGGTGGTGAACAGGTCGCCATGGAAGCCCTCAACAGCGGGGCAAATTTCTATCTCGCGAAAGGAGGGGATCCCGAAGCCCTTTTCGCAGAGCTCGAAAGGATGGTCAGACTCTCGGTGAAGAATCACCGGACCGAGAAGGCCCTTAGGGAGAGCGAGCAGCGCTACCGCACTATCTTCGAGATAACGGGGTCTGCCACCGTCATCCTGGACAGCGAGGGGATCATCCTCCTCGCCAATGCCGAGGCCGAACCAATCTTCGGGTACAGCCCCGGGGAACTGGAGGGGAAGATCCACTGGTCCACGTTCATCCCCCCCGATGAGATGCCCAGGGTCTCCGAGTTCTGGCGCCTCCTGCACGAGGATCCCGCGAGCGTATCCCAGCGCTTTGAAGTCAGGCTGATTGACAGGTGGGGAAGGACCCGGTACGGCATCATCTCGGCGAAACTCATCCCCGGGAGCCGGAACTGCGTGATCTCCATCACCGATATCACCGAGCTGAAGAGAGCGGACGAGAAACTCCGAATGTCAGAGAGCCTCTACCGGACGATCTTCAGGACGACCGGGACAGCAACCGTGATCCTGAACGAGGAAGGGACCATCATCCTCGCAAACAGCGAGGTCGAGCCCCTCTTCGGGTTCCCGCCCCAGGAGCTGGAGGGGAGGACCCACTGGTCGGCCTTCATTTCCCCTCATGAACTCCCCAGGCTCTCCGAATACTGGCGCCTTCTCCATGAGGACCCTGCCTCTTCTATCCAGCACTACGAAGCACGGCTCGTGGACAGGTGGGGGGCTGCCAGGCAGGGTATCTTCTCGGTTGCCCTCATCCCGGGAAGCAGGAACAGCGTGATCTCCATCATGGACATCACCGAACTGAAGAGAGCCGGGGATGCACTCAGAGAGAGCGAGGAGAAGTACCGCACCCTGGTCGAGAGGGCGAATGACGGTATCCTCGTCATCCAGGACTATGTCGTCCGGTTCTGCAACAGCCGGGCAGCAGAGATGTGGGGGGGTGTTCCTGAAGAACTCGTGGGCAGGCAGTTCATGGATCTCATAGACCCTGATGAGATCCCGAGGATCCTCGAGATCCACCGGTCCCGCCTCGCCGGGAGAGCGACACCCCAGATCTATGACACCATCCTGCACCGGAAGGACGGGATCGTGCTCAACCTGGGGATCAATGCAGGGATGATCACCTATAAGGGAGCGCCCGCAACCCTCGTCTTTGTACGGGATATCACCGAGCGGAAGAAGGGAGAGGAGGATCTCCTCACCGCCCACAGGAAACTGAACCTCCTCTCATCCATAACCCGGCATGACATCCGGAACCAGCTCATGGTCATCCTCGGTTACACCGAGCTCCTCAGGCAGGAAGCCCGGCCAGACCATGCGAAAAGGATCATTACCGCCGTAGAGGATGCCACGCGCACGATCCAGCACCAGATTGAGTTCACCAGGGAGTACCAGGAGGTGGGGATCCATGCCCCGGTCTGGCAGGACCTGAGGGAGGTGATCGTGCGGGCAGGCGGAAGGTTCAGCCTCGGGAAGGTGAAGCTCCTGATCGAGGTGGAGGGGGTTCTCCTCTTTGCCGATCCCCTCCTCGAGCGTGCTTTCTACAACCTGATCGATAATGCCCTCAGGCACGGGGATACCCTGACGAAGATCCGGTTCCTTACGGCGGAATCAGCGACCGGGCTCGCCATCACCTGCGAGGATGACGGTGTCGGTATCCCGCCCCAGGACAGGGAACGCATCTTCTCCCCGGGCTTCTCCAGGACCTCCGGCTACGGGCTCTTCCTGGTCCGGGAGATCCTCGGAATAACCGGAATATCGATACACGAACCGGGTACGCCAGGCGAGGGTGCGTATTTCCGGATATTCGCACCACGGGGGACATACCGGTTGCGCAAGTGAGGAGAGGAATTCCTCATGTCTCCCCCTGCATTTCATCCCCGGACCTGCACGATTTGTAAAGAGGGGTCTCCTCCTCTGCGGAACATGCCAGCCTGAGAAAATTCTTTCGGAGAAACAGGATCTTCCAGGTGAACGTATTCATGCATCCCCTGAACCGGGATGGGCGCCCTCTTTGAGGTAGTCGTCGATCGAACGCTGCTCAGCCCCCAGCTCCTGGAGGTTGGAGAGCCTGATCCCGACCAGACGGACAGTCCCCTGATAAGGGGCTGAGGAGAGGAGCGCGCGCGCGAGATCCTGTATGGTCTGCAGGGCGTTCGTCTCATGAGGGATCGTCCGGGACCAGGTCCTGGTGATGAATCCGGTGTACCGGATCTTGAGGGTGAGGGTCCTGAAGAAGAGGTTCTCCCGTCTGATAGCCAGGTTGAGGTCGGCCGCCATCCCGTCGAGTGTGCGGAGGAGGGTACCGGGATCATCGGTATCCTCTTCAAAGGTCGTCTCCCTGCTTATGGATCGGGAAGCCCCATCCTCCCTGATCCCACGGATATCCCTCCCGAGGGCCAGTTCATGCATGTAGAGGCCCCATTTACCGAACCGGGACTGCAGGAGCTGAATATCATACCGCATGAGATCCCCGATGGTCCTGATCCCCATCCGCTCGAGCTCCCCGCCCGTCTTTCTCCCTATCCCAGGTATCTTCCCGGCAGGGAGTGGCTCAAGGAATTCCTGAACCTGATCCGGCTTCACCATGGTCAGCCCGTCGGGTTTCGTAAAGTCAGATGCGATCTTCGCGACAATCCGGGAAGGTCCGATGCCGATTGAGCAGGTGAGGTGCTCCTTCTCCCGGATCTCCCCCTTTATCCGATGCGCGAGCTCCTCAGCTGCGCTATAGCTCCCTGCACGGGAGATATCGAGGAAAGCCTCGTCAATGCTCACCTGGTGGAAATGGAGAGAGCAGGCTCGCAGGATCTCCATCACTCCGCGGGAGACCTTCATATAGAGAGGGAAGTTCGGGGGGATGTACACCCCTTCAGGGCAGAGGGTGAAGGCCCGGGAGATGGGCATGCCGGACCGGATGCCGAACTTCCTCGCCTCGTAGGAGGCGGTGCTTACGACCCCGCGGCCACTCCCCCCTTTTGGGTCTGCACCCACGATGACGGGCTTCCCCAGGAACTCCGGGTGCTCCCGCGCCTCGATGGAGGCGAAGAAGCTGTCCATATCGAGGTGGAGGATGATGCGCAGGGGTTCCATCTCTCTCACATACATTCTACTCCCCCTACATGAGGGTATTTATGAGGGGTGAAAATGAGAACCGGAGGATTGGGCCTTCCGGGATCCGGACAGGTGCTTACTCAAATCCGGGGGCATCTGGTATTCTTCAAACCATGAGAAGTGAACCGTTGAAGGGAGGGAAGATTTGAGGAGATGGGAGTCTTTTCTTTCTTCAGGATGCCTGCTTGGATTCCGTCTGGCCTGCGGAAAGAGAAACGCCCTGAAGGGGGATCTTCATGCCTGCATCGATACTCTCGTACGAGACGAACTCCAGCTTTCTCCGGAATTTATCCCCGATATACTCGATGCTGACCGTGCCGTCCGACTGAATGATCCCCTTGATGAGTCCCTCGTCGCGGATACATTTCGCCGATTCCCCGACCTTTGTCTCGAGATCGATGATGAACCTGCCAATCCTGATGATCCTTCCCCCGATGCGGCTGCAATCCAGGAGGATTGTCCGGAGATCATGCACAAATATCCCCGAGGACCTGAGCATCTCCTGGTTGTAATCGAGGATCCTCTCCTCGGTGCTCATCCTGGGGCCGAGTGCCATGGAAGCCAGGATCATCTCGAAAAGGAGCTCCCCCGTGTTCATTCTGTTCTCGCACTCCATGGTGGTCTTTCCCCCCCGTGTTCGGTTTCGTAGGTTAGAAAGGGGTGAATACTTGGTGAGTGGTGTGGCTGGCGAACAGGAGATGCTGTCCTGTTGCCTTCTTCACCCCGATATATAACTTTATCGTATGAATTATATATTAATCCCGACCTTACCGGTTAATCGCTGCGATTAACTTTCATCAGCATAATGAATGTAAAGCACATTCCCTATTCTTATCCGTATGACGTTCTCTTCCCACGGTAGTGTACACGAGATCATCGATCCCTTCTGGTTCATCAAGATCTGTGCCCAGAAATTCCGCGATGGATATGATCTCCTCATGTTCAGTTCGACCTTTGTCGGCATTGCCGGAATGGGGATGGTCTATACCTCCTGTTTTATCCAGGGCATTCCGGCTACGCCTGAAATTTTTATCCTTTTATTCCTCGTCGCTTTTTCCGTCTATAATTTGAACAGGAAGAGCGACGAGGAGGAGGATGCCATAAACCGGCAGGGAAGATATGCATTCACGAAACGGAATGAGCGTACTCTCTTTATTGCGGCCATCGGTGCGTATATTGTCGCAGGATATCTCGCTCTCACTCACGGGCTGGATACCTTCCTGGTAGTTGTGATACCCCTCCTCTTTGGAGTTCTCTACAGCATCCCCTGCATACCCTGGCATTCATCCTATCGACGGCTTAAGGACATCCCGGTTGTGAAAAACTGCGTCGTCGGGTCAGGCTGGTCCCTATGCCTGACCCTGTTGCCCATAACCACTTACCATGGCGTTTATTCGGTGAAAACTGTGATTACTTTCCTGTTCTTTTTTTCTTATGCCTTCATCGCATCAATTATCCCGGATATCAGAGATCGGGTGGGGGATGAACATGCAGGTGTGCGAACGATTCCGGTCATCCTCGGTGAAGAACGAACGAGAAAGATCCTGATGGGAATAAACCTTACCCTGGGGAGCATCATTATCATATATAGCCTTCAGATGTTTTCAAAGATAATTATCGGAATTTTTCTCGCCGGAACCGTATATACTCAGTCCTGCATCAGCCTTTTTCATACTATGAGGTCGAAGGATATCGTTACCGATGTTCTAGCCGATGGCCAGTTCATCTTCTTCACCATGGCAATCTGTATCCTGAAGTCCGTCTCCCTATAATATTTTTCAGATCACGTATTTCAGGAGTTCAAGAATGCATGAATAGACGGATTTCATTTCACCCCCGTTTGCCCTGGAGAGAAATATCGAAATATGATTCCCCCCATTTGCCGTCATCTCATATTCAGTTCAATCTTTCGGGGGTTAAATTATATATATTCTCCATTCCATCCATGTATAATGGCAACTCTCGAGGTATACAATAAAATTCATAAATTGATACAATCCATTTATTCATCACGCCTGAAGATACAAATTTTACTCGCGGTTTCCCAGGCCCCTCAATCTTTATCAGATCTGAGGGAGGTTACCGGGAGCACCTCACAGGCCCTCATTCCCAAGATCCGAAGTCTTGAACGGTTTGGCTTTATCGAGGGACTGGACAAGGGGTATATTCTCACTCCTATTGGAAAAATTGTGGTCGCGAAAATGGAGAATTTCATTTTAACGATGGGGGTTATCAATAAGCATAAAGAATTCTGGTCCAATCATGATATTGAAGGTATCCCACAAGCTTTCCTCGATGATATTGGAGCTATTCTTGATTCAGAGCTCAAGTTCGACACGACAACCGATATCCTCCATGTCTATGATGAATATCTGAAAATGTTAAAGGAAGCTACCTCCATCTCCGGTATCTCCCAGGTGATGAGTCCCGGACTTGCTGAATCTCTTGCAGAGAGGGTTCTCGCAGGCATCCCGGTGAATCTTATCGTGAGTAAAACAAGTATCGATTTCCTTCTGAAGGACCCTTATATCCAGCAGCTCAGGATGCTGGCTTCCTATCCAAATTTCCATCTCTGGGTGACCGAAGAGCCCCTTCGTATCGGGTTCACGGTAACTGATAGACATCTCTCCCTTGGTCTCAACAGGCGGGATGGAGTTATGTATGATGCCTCCACTGATCTGAGCAGCAGCGATCCGAAGGCTGTGGCGTGGGGGCACCGCCTGTTCAATTATTATAAAGAAAGGTCGACCACGTTGACCCTGTAACCCGCCCGATTCATACGGTCAGATCCCGGCCAGGAATTCCTTCACAAGGACTTTCCTTATTCTCTTAAGCCCCTCTCACCACTCTTTCCTCCCCATAAAGACCGCAAAAGACCTGTTCTTATACACGACATCCACATCGGAGAAGCCGATCGCCTTCAGCCATCCCAGCTGAATGGAGAGCTTTTCCCATCGGTCAAGGGTCTTCCGCCGCTCGAACATGGCCCGGATCTCTGCCGTTTCGAGGGGGCCCTGCAGGACAAAATCGTTCCAGTATTCCAGGTAGCGCCAGTGGAGCCACTCCGACTCGCCCTCCACCTGGTCTGCATTGACGAATACTCCGCCGGGGTTCAGCGCATCGAAGACCTTCCGGTAGAGCCCGTATTTCTCTTCCCGCTCCAGGTGGTGAATGGAGAGGGCCGAGCAGATCGCATCGAACGGGCCACCCAGTTCCTCATGCCGGTAGTCCGCGGCGATGAAGGAGATACCTTCCTTCCCCGTAAACCGGCTCCTCGCCCCCTCGATCATCTTCTCAGAAATGTCCATCAGGGTGATCGTGGCGCCCGGGTACGTTTCCAGGAGAAGCCCCGAGAGGAGGCCCGTTCCAGCTCCAATATCAAGGATCGCGGGTGTCTTTCCCGGTGGGGCCGCCGCCCAGACTGCAGCATGATAAAAACCCTGAAGATCGGGGATGATCCATCCCCTCTGTTCGTCATAATGCGAGGCTATGAAATTAAAAGCCTCCTTCACTCCATGCATCGGGGTCTCTCTCATCCGGATACCACTCCATCCAGTCTGGGGGATACCATAAAAGGATGGGCGCTTTTCGGGTATGAATCAAACCGGGCACTCTTCATGCGCGGGTGGGGGATCCTACCGGTTTCCGACGGGGCCCGGGACTGGTCCCGGATTTCAACTCTGCGAGGTAATTTTCAAGGATCCGGATGAGGATCTCCCGTTCTCGCTCGTGATCCGGGTACTCCGTGCTCCAGTCACGCCAGTGCGGCCTTTTATGCGCAACCTTGTACTTGACCCCCTCCATGGAGGTCTCGTAGGCATCCTTGTCCAGCTTCCTGACCTTCTGATGGGCGAGGATGAACCAGTGGTACCCTGTCCCGACGGGAACACCCGAACCCTCGGGCGCTTTGCGGCCCCTCCTCTTCAGGGACGAGAAGGTGAAGACCCACCGGTCGGGAGCCACCTTTTGCTCCCGCCATATCCCGTCCGGATACTCCCAGACATGCTCTCCGCCGACGGGCACTCCGGAGTAGACCTTTCCCCGGAACTCCTTCAGGTCGTCATATGCCACAGTACTTCCCTGTTGGTGGCACAAGAATAAGCATCCGTAGACGGAGCGTGAAAGTGGGGGGATCAGGGCACTCTCCGCCAATTCCCGATGAAAATGGGAGAGATGAAGATTCCAGCGGGGTGAACCGCCGGGAGAGCCTCGGGCGGGGATTGAACCCGCGACCTTCGCCTTACCAAGGCGACGCAATACCGCTATGCCACCGAGGCAGGTATTCATTTTTATTGGTGGGGGTTCCTAATAAAATGTGGTGGTTGGGGAATGAGCCTGAACGACTCTCATCGATGGGGACAGGGAGAGGAGAATGCACCCGGCCGGGGAAAAAGGATGGGATTCCGGGGGGCCACCCTTACTGCTGTTCTCATTCTCGCAGGGCTGCTGGTATCGCCAGCGGGAGCGTTTTTCTCCATGGCTCCTGTCACCGGTATCTTCAAGGTGGGGGATACGGTGACCCTCTCGGGGATGAATACATACAATTCGACCACCTTTCTCTTCATCACCGGACCTTACCTGGATGACAGGGGCGTGATGCTCACCAACACCTCACAGCGCGTGGGGGGGGGACACTTCGACTCTGCTGTCGTAAGCACGAACTACAGCTGGAGTTTCGAGTGGAACACCTCAGGTCCGGAGGTGAACGTGAACGACGGCATCTATGTCGTATATGCTGCAACCGAACCGCTGGATAGACCCGGCCTCATCGGGAGGACCTATGCGATGCAGAATATCTACTTCCAGGGAAGGCTCAACACGGCTGCGACCACCCCCGTTCCGACGCCCACCCCGGTTCCGGCCTGGACACCCCCCCCTGCAGGGGCTGAGGTCCAGGTGAGCAGCGGCCCATCGGACGATTATCCCGGCAGGTTTGACGGGGATCTGATCGTGTACGAGGCCGATCGTGGTGAAGGGGACTCAGATATTTACCTTTATAGTATCACGAGCGGGAAGACCACCGCTGTTGCGACAGGCCCGGCTATCCAGAAATCCCCCGCCCTATCCGGGAACAGGATCGTCTATTCGTCGTATGAGATCCGGCGGTTCAACCGGTCCGATGTAGATCTCTTTGTATATGACGTCACCTCGGGCGCAACCGAACGGCTCACCCTTCCTGGGGATCAGCTGAATCCCCGTATGTATGGGGATCTCCTTGCATGGCAGGAAGAGCCTCCCGGCCACAGCAGCGTGAGCGTGGTCCTGTACGATCTCGGGACGCGGGCCAGGCTGAAGGTGCCAGCCCGCACCTGGGCGTATTCCCCCGACCTCTCGGGAGGAAAGGTTATCTGGATCGATGATCCCGTGGCCCCGGCCGTTTATCTCTATGATATCCCTGGAAAAACCGCGCGGAGAGTCACGAATAAAACGGGGATCCAGGGTACACCGTCCCTCGATGGTTATCGCATCGCCTGGGCCGATACCAGGAACGACTACGCCGAGATCTATGTTCTCGATCTCAACACAGGAGCCGAGACCCAGGTCACGTCAGATAACACGAATCACTTCACCCCCGCCATATCCGGCGAGAGGGTCGTGTGGGTCGATTTCAGGAGCAGTAACCGGGACATCTACCTTTATGATCTCGCAACCCGTCGGGAATCGGCAGTCACCATAAGCGAAGGCCAGCAGGTGAACCCCCAGATCGCAGGCTGCACCGTCTCATGGGCAGACGACAGGAACGGCTCCTTTGATGTCTATTACAAGAAGGTCCCCGGCTGCACCCCAGCCATGGCACCCGCCCCGGTCTCCCTGCAACCTGAGATCTCCTCCACGCCGACATGGGAGACCACGATGTCGACGCCTGCCACCACCACCCCCACACAGGCCATGACTCCGGCAAGTACGACGGCTGTACCCACTATCACGGCAATTCCAACCACAGAGTCCCCGGGGTTCGAGGCGCTCCCTGCCTTCTCCGTCCTTGCGATCCTCGTGGCAATAAAGCGGTTGAGACGCTTCCCGTAGTGGCGCGCATGAGAACGGGAGGAGGAACCTGCACCTTTTTTTCGATGCTCAGAGCCGGTCCAGTATCTCCCTGCTCTTCAATACACCTTCGAGTGTGGACACCTCAATGATCGCGGAGGCCTGATCCCGTTCTACTGCCCGCTTCACGGGCCGGAAGTCGATGGACCCCTTCCCTATCGTATCATGGGTATCGCTTTTACCGTCGTTGTCATGGAGGTGGACATGTGCGAGGGTTTGCCCGAGGAAGCCCGCGAGGCACCCGTTCAGGTTGGCATGGCCGACATCGAGGGCAAACCCCTGGCCATCGAGGAGGGGGATCTCGTCCGGGAACCGGAGAAAGAAGTAATCCCAGGCAGGCATGTTCTCCAGGAAGAAGGTGACCGAGAGATCCCCTGCAGCCTGTTTCAGGTCACCGAGGGAGCGCCTGAACTGAACGATGGCTGCCTCCCGCTCTCCCTTCCACGCGAAGTAACCCGGGTGCACGACCACGGGGGCGTTCACCTCCGCTGCCACGGCAAAACACTGGGAGAGGACCTCAACACTCGCACGCCGGATGGGTTCCCGGAGGCTCGCGATGTTCACCCCCCGCGACGGGGAATGGATGAAGTAGCGGAAGGTGTGGCTCCCGAGGGGCTCTGCGGTCTCCAGGTAATGGTTCCCGTCGCCCATGATCTCGACGGTATCGGTGAGCCCCTGGAGCCGGTCAAGGGCCATCGGAAGGGGGAGCTCATGGAGGCAGTAGGTTGAGATCCCGAACATGAGGAGATGGTCTGCCACGGTGAGAATAAAGGATACGTATCCGTTTGGGAGTGACGGGAGGCTGATCAGAAAATGCGGCGAAAGGGGTTCAGGCCCCAGGGAGGTGATTTTGGGCCCGGGGTATCCCGGGCCGTGGGTGTGAGGGAGGATACGTGCAGGTGGTGAGGCTAGGATCTCTGCGTTACCATCCATGTCGTGCTGTGGGAGTAGGACCACCTGGTGATCTTCAGGTCGTCGCAGATATCCGAGAGGATGCCCAGGTTGGTTCCCACTTCTTTCGACGAGAGTCCGAGGTCGTTTGCGATATATTTCGATTTGAAGTAGTGCTGGCCGGTTGACAGGTTACCGTACAGGTACCAGAGGATCTTCTGCTGTGTGTCGTTGTAGTGTTCAAAGATCGGGAGCATGAGCATGTGCATACCTATTACCCCTTTTGCCTACATAGATACATACATACATACATATATAAATATATCGGCACCCATATAACCTTAAAATACATACATACATACAAACTATGCTGCTACAGTGCCAGAGATGCGGATACCAGTGGGATTACAAAGGAAACGCAGACTGGTATACCTCGTGCCCCCGGTGCAGGACATCCGTAAAGGTGCAGAGGCGGAAAGAGAAGAGGACGTCCGGTTGAGACCGGCCGGATCGCTGTTCTGATATTTGAAGCCGGTTTTTCTGGATCTCCCTCGTTTCTCCTGAGATAGCCACTACCTCCCCGGCGGTGAGAGAGACCCGGGCCAGCGGTGGCACTTCGCAGGGAACACCCGACAGATGCGGTTCTCCCATGGGAGAATTGTCGCCATTTCCTGGCCCGCACACAAGGTATAAGGCCTGAATCCTGGGAGGTATCTCTCCACGTGGGGTATGCTTATCTGCTTACCTGCGAGATAACTGATCCGATTCCATGCCCATCGCCACGGAGATCTCCCGGGCAATACACGACCTCGCGGACCGCCCCTACTCATTCATGCACATCTGCGGCACCCACGAGGCCTCCATCGCCCGTTCCGGGCTCCGGAGCCTGCTCCCGCCAAACCTGAAGATCGTCATGGGGCCTGGGTGCCCGGTCTGTATCACTCCCCAGGGGGAGATCGACTGCGCTCTCGAGCTCGCGGGAAGGGACATCACCCTTGCCACGTACGGGGACCTTCTCAGGGTACCGGGGAGCAGAGGCTCCATCGAGTCATGCGGAGGGGACGTACGGGTCGTCCAGGGCGTCCACAAGGCGGTTGAGATAGCACGGAACAGCGAGAACGATGTGGTCTTCATCTCGGTCGGATTCGAGACCACGGCCCCCACGGTTGCGGCGGCACTTCTCGCGAACCCGCCCGAGAACTTCTCCATCCTCTCCTACCACCGTCTCGTCCCTCCTGCCATGGGATGGCTGCTCTCGCAGGGCGAAGCCAAACTCGACGGCTTCATCCTTCCCGGCCATGTCTGCACGGTGACCGGCTACAGCGATTACGAGCAGTTCCCCGTGCCCCAGGTCGTGGCCGGCTTTCTCCCCGAGGATATCCTTCTCGGGCTCCTCATGCTCCTGAAGCAGGTCCGATCCGGTGCACACCGGGTGGAGAACGCGTACCCGAGGGCGGTCTGCCGTGAGGGGAACCCGAAGGCAAAGGAGGTGATGTACCGGGTCTTCGAGGCCTGTGACGCGGAGTGGAGGGGATTTCCGGTCATCCCGGGATCCGGCCTCAGGCTGCGGAAGGAGTTCGAGGCGTACGATGCTCTCAAACGGTACAATCTCACCATCCGGCACGTCGAGAAGCACACGGCATGCATCTGTGACCGCGTCCTCCGCGGGATCGCCCAGCCAGCCGACTGCAGGCTCTACGGGAAGGGCTGTACCCCGCGGACGCCCATCGGGCCCTGCATGGTAAGCCACGAAGGCGCCTGCAGGATCTGGCACATGTACCGGGTGAAAAGCGGATAGCTAGCCACAGGTATTTTTTTCCCTGTCCCCCGAAGTCCAGGATTTCCCCTACACGGGCATTGCCACGTAGATATTGTGTTTGGCAGAGACGATCTGCACCCGAACGGCCCCTTCGGCCCTCGGGCAGTCCAGGACCGAAACGATCCTGTTTCGCCCGACGCCGAGCATTTCCCCCCGTATCCAGCCTGGTGCACGAATATCTACCAGTAATTTCTCACCCTTCCGGAAGACCGGGGGGAGCATCTCCCTCTTCTCCATTCCGAAGTCCCGGGGGGTGAGGAGGAGCCGTATGCCTGAGTCTTTCTCCCATGCCCGGATGGACCGGTTGTAGAACTGCCACCAGGTCTGGAACTTCATGCCCCCGAGGTTTCTCCCGTAACGATAATGCTCGCACTTCTGGATCCCCAGCGGAGGCCACCTCTTTCCGGCGCCGATCTCCCTCGCAAAGGCGATGAGCCCGGGAATTTCAGCATCGTTCGAACCGGGGAGATACACGGGGGCGATGAGAAGGTCGATAGCGCTCTGCGCAACCCTTCGTGCCGATTCTTTCACCTTTTCAACATCATACCAGGGAACACCGGCGAGGGTCTGGGCAAGAACAGGATCCAGGGCATGGAGGGAGAGGTTCAGCCGGTCGAGGCCCGCTGATTCCATATCTCTCATCATCTTCGATGAGAGAAGGGTCCCGTTCGATTGCATGGAGACGACCCGGACCCCCGGGATCCCCTTCAGGTCCTTCACGAGGGGAACGATCTCCCGATAGAGCAGGGGCTCGCCGGGCGAGTCGATGTGGCACTCGACCCCGTCGCCCTTGAACTCCACGACCTGCTTCACCCACTGGACCAGGTATTCGCGTTCAACCTCGTAGGTGGTGAACCGCGTCCTTGAACCCGGGCCGGCATCCACCGAGCAGAACGGGCAGGAGATATTACACGAGCAATTCGGTCTTACCTGAAGGAGGTTCGTCCCCCGGTCGATGATGCCGAAGTAGAGCGAACCGATGAGGGGGATGCCGGAGTCCCGGGTGATGCGGACGTGGGGCATGGTGAGGTATCCAGAACTCTCTCTCAGGAGGGATAAATGTCCCGGGACGGACCGGACCCGAACAGCAACAGATATATGCACACTGGATGAAATACTCGCCATTCAACAGGGGATAAGAGGGGGAGTTGTATGCCTCAGCTGGTCACCATGGGAGCAACCCTGACCTGCCCATTTGGCGTGGCACCGTCAAGCCTTGCCATCATTCCGTCGAGCATGGTCAATGCCGAGAAGAAGCCCGCGGCAACCATCATGAATTTTACGCCGATGGTGAACATCATGCCCTTCGGCATGTGCATGACCCCTTCAAATCCCCAGGTCGCGGCCGCAACCTCTGCCGCCCTGGGTGTGCTGACACCCATGCCCTGCATCCCCGTGGTCACGGCCCCCTGGGCCCCCGGTTCGGCCACCACCATGGTCGGCAAGGTTCCGGCTCTCAGCTCGGTCTCCACCTGCATGTGCCTCTGGGGTGGCCTCATAACCATCACAGCGCCGGGGCAGTTCACCGTGAACGTAAAATAGCGGTTCAGATCAGCGACCGGTTCGGGCTGATCACCGGTATCCAATCTTCGGCATCTTTTTATAATACATGACTGCGATCTTCACCTAGATGGACTTGATCTGGAGGCAGGGATATCCATGGTGACCGGAAAGGACGCAGCAGGGGCGGTAAAAGACGGGGGGAAGGCCATCAAAGATGCCCAGAAGGCAGTGTCCGGCGCGAAGAGGGCTGTTGATGCGGGCGTGAAGAAGGTCTTCAGCCCCTTCGACAAGGCGATGCATGGTGTGGATACCGCTGTCAAGAAGGCCGAGCAGCCCATCAAGATCCTCGAGGCACGCCAGAAAGCGGCCCAGGCCTCCGTGAAAGCCGCTCAGAAGAAGGCCGAGGGGATGCAGAAGATACTCGACGTGAAGAAGCTCGCGTACCAGTCAAAGAAGAGTGGCATGGATTCGACCTTCAAGCAGGGTACTTCCCGTGCGGGCAGCGTGACGCAGCGGATGGATTCAAAGACCAAGGAGTACAAAGCCAAAGGAACCCAGATCCAGAAGCTGATCGACCAGATCAAGGGTCAGCTGTCGAAGGGGGCTGCCGGTGCACAGGTGCCCAAACCTCCCGGGGGCAAGATATGAACGCCATCGATGTGATCAAGCAGGTTGCCGAGGAGGAGGTGAAGAAACTCAATCTCCTCGAGCTCGGCGTCGTGACCTCGGTCTTCCCCCACGGCAGCCAGGGCGATGACGAGAACTACGAGTGCAGCGTCCGGCTGAAGAACCGGGACGATTTTGAGGTCCGCCAGGTCCCCATCGCCACCCAGCAGCTGGGATTTGTCAGCATCCCCAACGTAGGGGATCTGGTGCTCGTGGCCTTCATCAACGGGGATATCAACGCGCCGGTGGTGGTAGGGAGGCTGTACAATGACCAGGATCGGCCCCCGGTCAACAAGAAGAATGAGGTGGTGTATGAGCCACCCCATGCCAAGGAGCAGGGGGTACGCCGCCTCCAGGTGAAGTTCCCCAACACATTCACCTTCACCATTACCGATGATGATATTACCCTCGAGGCAGGTAAAACGACCCTGAAGATCGAGACAGATGGATCGGTCACCATCGATTCAAACAAGGATATCACCATCACCACCTCCCAGGGGGACATGAAGCTCTCTGCACAAAACATAACCCTCGAGGCCCAGCAGGATATCACACTCACTGCGAACAGTAACGCCACCGTCAAGGCAAACATGACGGCAAAGATGGAGGGAACCACCACCGAGGTAAAAGCCTCGGCCAACGGGAAGGTTGAGGCCTCTGCCATGCTCGAGGTGAAGAGCAGCGGCCCGTTGACCCTCCAGGGAGCCATTGTAAACATCAACTAGGCGGACCCGAAAGGAGTGTACGGGGCCTGGCCAGCCCGGCCCTTCCCTCCAGAGATGGAAGCGATGGTGATAGGGGATGAAAACCGATCCTGTCAGAGCAGGACGGATGAAGGGAGATGCCTCCCCCGTTCAATATCGAAACCCTAATGGCGGTGTAATCGTATTCAGTCTTTGAGGATGCTGCGCTCAGATCCCGCCCGCACGGGTACCCCCGTGGCGGGGCCGGCGGGGCCTCCGATGCGAAGGCCATGGGATATTTTGCCATGGAGATAGGGTTGGAGATAACCTGGGGATGAATGAAGAGGAACTGCTTGGGAGCGATTTGAGGCTCCAGATCCAGCCATATACAGAGAGCGGTGGCATTGGCATTGATCTCTTTGTGGGCAGGGGAGGGGACCTTACCATGGCCGCCGGGAGGGAGAACCTCGGGCAGGCACTCCTGCACCGGCTGCTCACGCGAAGGGGGGAGCTCGCCGAGATCGGCCATCCTGACTATGGTTCACGGCTCCATGAGCTGATCGGGGAACCGAACAATTCGGGCACCCGCGACCGGGTGAAGCTCTACGTGAAGGAGGCCGTGGCTCAGGAGCTGCGGGTGAAGGATGTGATCGAGATCAGGGTCCTCCCCCTCAAGGAAGATCCCACCGTGGTCACGGTGGATCTCACGGTGCTTCCCATCCACAGCACCGTGCCCATGAACCTGGTATTCCCCTTCTACCTCGAGGTGATGTGAGATGTCCTTTGTCCGGAAAACCTATCAGGAGATCACCGATTCCATTCTCTCCCAGATCACGAAAGGGATCGTGAATGAAAGGTATGATTTTGTGCCGACCATGGTGAAATACCGGTTAAAACAGCCCAAAATCCTCGATATCGTCCGGGTCGACGGCACCGTGCGAAACGCCCCCAGTACCTTCCTGAAGGGAACCGACTACCGGTTTACCGGAGGGATGCTCGAATGGATCGATGGCGCCGAGCGGCCGGATGCAGGGACGTCCTTTTTTGTGAACTACATCATCGATGCCCCCCGGACCATCACCGACATCAATCCCGGCAGCGTTACGCGAACGCTCGTGGAATCGGTGGCCCTCGAGATCGATTACCTGTACGCCCAGCTGGACCAGGTATACAAGCTGGCCTTCATCGATACCGCCTACGGCAAGGCTCTCGACCTCGTGGCCTCAATCCTCGGGATTGTGCGCAAGCCCGCAGGGTTTGCCACCGGGGAGGTCACCTTCGGGAGGAAGGGGGATCTTGGCGAGATCCAGGTGAAGGGTGAGACCTTCAGCTTCGACGGCCGCCCCCGGTACCCGCTGAAGCAGCCCTTCATAAAGGCGATAACCAACCTTGAGGGTACCTCTGAAGGCGCGAAGGTGCGCTTCTCCCGGGGGACCGATTTTCTCCTCTCAGTCAACGCCATCGAATGGATTGCCGACGGGAAGAAACCTGATCAGGGGTCTCCCGTCATGGTGGACTACACCGCCTACCAGCAGGTCATCATCCCTGCCGATACGCGGGTCACCAACTATACCCGGATACCCGAGAACCTGAAGGTCTTCAGGACAGCACGGGATGCGACGCTTGCGAGGGCCCCTGATGGCGTATGGGAGGCGGATGTTCCCGTAGTTGCCCTGAACCCGGGGCGGTCGAGCAACGTCTTTGCGGGGTCCATCACGGTGATGGCAAAACCACCGCTCGGCGTTGAATATGTCATCAACAAGCACGACATCCTGAACGGTACGAACCCTGAAACAGATGAGGAGCTGAGGGAGAGAGCAAAACGCGCGCTGGAGATGGCAGGAAAGGCGACCCTCATCGCGCTCAAGTCTGCCATCGAAGGGATCGAGGGGGTGACCGGTGAGGTGAAGGTATTTGACCAGCCCGATGGGATTCCGGGCATCGTGCAGATCATCGCATCTGGTGGGAGCGATGAGGTAATCCGGCAGACCATTGACGAGACCAGGGCAGCCGGTATCCACGTGGAGTTCAAACGGCCGGTGATTGTACCTCTCGATGTCGCCCTCACCCTGAAGATGGTGGAGGGGATTGACCAGGCAAAGGTGAGGGATGAGGTGGAGAAGGGGATCCGGAACTATCTGAGCCGTCTTGAGATCAATGAAACGGTGGTGCTCAACAGGATCATCCAGGCTGCGCTCTCGGTCCAGGGCGTGCGCGATGTAAAAGATGTCTCCATCAACAAGACCAAGGGGAACGTGGATATCCGGATGGATGAAAGGGGAGATCTGCGAATACTTGAGCTCTTCGTGGAGGACTGAATGGTTTCACGCGCCGAGAAGATCGGGAACAGGCTCCCCCACTTCTTCATGTCATGGGATCCCACCTCGCTTGTGAGTACCCTGATCCAGTCCTTTGGAACACGCTGCGACGAGATTGAGAAAGACCTCTCCTTTATCCTCCGTGCCCACTGGATCGATTCCGCGAGCGTGCATGAGCTGGACCAGATGGGCGCGGTCTTCCGGATGAAGCGCAAGCCCAAGGAATCGGACCGCGATTTCCGCCTCAGGATCAAGATGGCGATCCTGAGCTACAAGGGAGGAGGAACCCTGAATGCGGTGAGGATGATGGTCCGGATCACCCTTGGCCTCCCCGTCGATGCCCCCGTGGAGATCGTGGAGAACCCCCAAAGACGCCTGAAGCAGAGCTGGAGCGTGCGTGCAAACCAGGAATGGACCGTGAACCCGAGAAGCATCGAGGAGACCGTTCCTGATGTATCGCTGAAGGTTGAGACCCAGAATGTCGCCATCGCAAGCCCGCAGATCATGAATCTCACGACGGGCGAATCCATCATCTTCAAGGGGAAGCTCACCACGGGTGATCTCCTCCAGATAACGGGGGGGCGGTCGCTCCTGAACGGGCAGGATAAGTCTGGAAACATCTCAAGGCCAGGCTTTCCCCCGCTCCCGAGAAGGAGGTCGCAGTGGAAGTACTCTGAAGAGATAGGCGCGAGCATCGGTGTCTTTGACAAGGCATGCTTCGACCAGTCCTTCTTTGCTGTCGATATCCTCTCCACGGTGACCTTTGAGTGGGCGGCCCGGCAGCCGGCAACCTTTGAGGTGAAGGTCCCCCGTGAACAGCTCCAGAAGGCAGGGGTATCGGCAGAGGGCCTTGAGGAGATGATCGGCATCATCAAGGGAGCAGGCGTGAAAGCGCGGGTAGTGGTAATCGAGGGGAGCGGAGTATGATGCAGGGCATGTCTTCTGTTGAGGTGGGCCTATGGTAGATAAGGAGTTAAACAAAAAACCTGGAGACCCGATCCGGTCTGAAGACTGGAACACCATCGTGAACGAGCTTATGGCACTGCGGGATTACATCAACCAGATGACGAGAGGTAACACCATTTCAGGCCTGGAAAGTCCCACCGGCACGAGTTATAGCCTTTCAAAGGGTGTTCCTGAAGAATTCAACTACGGGACCGACGTTATGGGCCTGATCACCAGGCAGTACTTCCTCGGTGTCGAGAATATGGGGGAGATCTGCCGGTTCGGTATCCATGATCACGCGGACATCATCTACTACTGGTCGGGCGCATCGCGGGGCGACAAGATCGGGCTCCGTATTACCCTTGAATACACCGATAACAGCCTGCAGCCATCCAAGGATCTCTTCATCCACGAGTGGTCCAAGCTTCGGCCCAGGGGCGACAACAATCCCTATTACGAGTACCTCCTGTCACCGAACCAGCACCTGATGTACAGATATGCCCTGGAAAACCCGAACCCGGAGAAGGCCATCCGCTACATCATCTTTGAGGACATAAGCAAGGAATGCGGCCTGCGAATCGGGAACTTCCTCCACTATGTCACCCGTGTTCGGCCCATAAAGAAGGTCTGACCCTTCGGCCGGGGATCTGATGAGCATGTTCGGAGATATTCACGCGGCGATGATCGGTGCGCTGGGCGAGGGACTGAAGGGCATTGTCCCGGCTGACAATATCACCGTCGGAAAACCGCCGAAGGATACAGTTCCCTCGGTGAGCGCTGAGATCATCGAATATTATTTTTGCGAGCAGGGGATCGGCCAGTCCACGGGCGTGAAGATGGAGCGGCAATCAGACACCTTCCCGACCGACGGTAAACAGAAGGACTTTCCCCTCTCCCAGCCGGCGGTGAAGCTCCCCATCGTGGTAGAGAGCCCGAAAGGCAAGGTGCTGAATGAAGTGGAGGATTACTCCCTGAACTACGAAACGAGCACCGTCTCCTTCCGGAATCCCGTGGACAACCCGAAGCACGAGATCATCATCACCTATACCATTAAGCGGGGCGTGGCCGAGATCAGGATCCTGGCCTTCAATCTCACCTACACCCTCACCGTCACAGACAAAACCGTGGAGGGGCGCGATCGGGTCGCCCTCGAGGTCATGAAGGTCCTCTTCCGGAAGCGGGCTGATCTCCTGAAAAAGGGCATCCGGGAGATCACTCTTGTCGGGGGATATTCCACCGATGATACGCTCCCCAAGGACCGGTATGCAACCACCATCGAGTACCAGATCGACGCAACGACCGAGATCGAGATGGCTGTACCGCCCATGGAGCGGATCGAGATCGGGAAGAAGGAATAATTTTTTTGGGTATGACATTATCTATACCATCAATACTTCATGAAATCCAGACGGAAAGATTGTAAAAATACCATACCTCAATGTTCAAAAGAAAAAAGTATGGCCGCCTCTTCCAGAAGACTCCGCTGTTCAAAGGGTATGAAGCGGCCTGTCGCAATGCTGGGGGACGCACCAGCGGGCAGGGGCAAACCAAAGGTGCAGCCCCCGGGTGCCTCATAAGTCGTGAAATCCACCCTTTCAGAAAGCACAGTGATGGAGATATTTGAGTGGCTGAATTGGTACTATCCCCTTGTAAAAAATCAATGGGAGGTACATGCAATTCATTTCCCCTGCTTCGCCCCGCACTTATCGCAGTACAGGGCTGACACGGGCAGGACCGCACCGCAGGCCGGGCAGGCCTTGGTATCGATGCCAGACGGGGGCGTCTTTCCGCAGGCAGGGCATTTGGGCGCATCGAGTGCCATCGGCGTCCCGCAGTGCATGCAGAACCGCTTCTCGAGGGTCCCGAACCTGACCTTCCCCTCCCCCTTCAGGGCATCGAGGGTTGCCGCGACCACCGCGGTGCCACTCGCCTTGCCCGAGGTGAGGGTGGCCTTTGCATCCGGTGATCTCGGATGCAGCGTGACGGTGCCCGCAATGGAACCAAGGGTGGTGGTGAGGTGCACCGTCTTCTCGTCAAGGAACGAAAGGTAGTTCCCTGCCGTGTCCTTCGCCCGGATCACGAGTGTGGCTGCTGATTGCCCGTCGGCAGGGATCTCCGCCGGGGTGGGAGTGATCTCCAGGCTCCCTCCCTCGCAGGTGAACTCGACCCTCTCCTCCACCCGCTGTTTTTCATACCGTGCAGTCACGATGACCTTCCCGCACTCCCGCGATGCGGTGAGAGTGGTGTCTGCATATGCATTCCCCCGGGAAATGGCCAGGGGCTTGATTGAGCCACTCGTTGCCTCGAGTGCTACCGTGAGTTCCATGGGCTGTTTCTTCGGCATCCGGAGGCCGTTTGTGAACTGGACCCGGACCGGGAGGGTGGAAGTACCGTCAGCGGGGATGCGCCTCTGCTTCAGGGAGAGCTGGAGGTTTGAACGCGTCCAGAGGTAGGCGAGGACAGCTGCCACGATGAGGGCCAGGATCAGGGCGACAAGGAGCAGCCAGGGAAATGGGGCCGCCCCGACCTTGATCGGGAGCTCTCCGCTGCCGGGTCCGAAGCCTTCCATGGCCGCGGTGGCGGTGACTGTATAGGAGCCAGCCGCAGGTGCGATGAAGGTCGTCTGGAAGGCGCCGCTCCCGTCCGCAGTCCCTGAGGAGGTGGCAAGGCCCGCCCCCTCTGTGCAGGTGAGGGTCACCCGTGCACCCGCTGCGGCCGTTCCTGATGGCTGGGTTATCCGCAGGGAAATGGTGGTCGATCTCCCCGGCTCGGGAGAACCTGCGATGGGGCTGAAGGCAACCGAGAGCCTCGGCATCGTTCCAAGGACTGCCGTGACCTCCGTGGTCTTTCCTGTTGAGATCATCACCTTCCGTGTGAAGGCATAATAGCCCGGGAGGGTGACCGTGAGGGTGTGCAACCCGGACGAAACCTTGGGGAGGGTCAGGGGGGTCGTTCCCCGGGAGGATCCATCCAGGGAGACGGCCCCACCCGACGGGGTTGAGGAGACCGAGAGGGTTCCGGTCGGGCCCTGTACCAGGATTTTGAAGGATCCGGTTGCGGTCACCGGGGGTGTCGTGGATTCCACAGTTACGAGATACTCGTCAGGTTTCCAGCCGGAGGTATCGATCTCGTAACTGAAGGTATTGTCGGGAGAGCCTTTCTGCACAGCAATTGTTCCGGAAATACCTGAGTATTGGACGCTCTGGGACTTGTCGCTCGGTTTAAAGGATGCAGAGACTATCGTTATGATGAGCTCGGCCCCTTCGTCGAGGTTCGTTTTTCCGTTGATGGAAAAGGCATCCCCCATGGAATGGTCCCCGATCCTGTCAGGCATGATCCAGTGCTGGGCTGATACCGGTGCAATGACCACTGCCACAAGAAGCATCATGACGAAGACGAAATGATGCCGGCGGTATCTTTTAGACGGCATCTGAAGCGATGATCTATCTGCCACCATGGAGCCACATCCCGTGATCACCAATCGTTGTCATCGATAAAAAGATGTTACTTACGGTTCGTGTCCCCGGTTCCCGCTGGATATCCTTTCGACAAGGGTGGACAGGCTGGAGAAAAATGCTGGAGGGGACCTTCCTGACGAGGGGGTCACAGATTCAACCAATGCGCCATGCTCTCCTGGACCTTTCACGAAAAGGGAGTGGATTATTTCGCCTGCTTCGCCCCGCACTTATCGCAGTACAGGGCTGACACGGGCAGGACCGCCCCGCAGGCCGGGCAGGCCTTGGTATCGATGCCAGAGGGGGGCGTCTTTCCGCAGGCCGGGCAGTTCGGGGCATCCATGCCCATCGGAGCTCCGCAGTGCATGCAGAACCGTTTCCCGAGGGAGGTGAACTTCACCGTTGCCTCGCCCTTCATCTGGTCAAGGGTTGCCGTGACGGTGGCTATGCCGCTCACCTGGCCCGAGGTGAGGGTGGCACGGATGTCCTGGGATCGTGCCGGCACCCGCACGGGGTTCGTGATGGTGCCGAGGGTGGTGGAGAGGTTCACCGTCTTCTCGTCCAGGAACGAGAGGAGGTTGCCTGACTTGTCCTTGACCCTGATGACAAGGTTGGCCGCCGATTTCCCGTCTGCAGGGATCTCGGTTGGCGTGGAAAGGGTCTCAACGATACCACCCAGGCAGAGGAACTCGACCATTCCCTCAGCCCGCTGCTTCTCGTACCTGGCTGTCACCTTCACCTTGCCGCACTCACGGGATGCGGTGAGGTTTGTATCCACAAAGGCCTTCGCCTCAGGCAGGATAGCGGGCTTGAGTGTGCCGCTCGTGGCCTCGAGTGTGACCTCCCGGTCAAGCCTCTGCTTCCGCAGCTGCCCGAACCCGTTGGCAAACTGGATCCGGATCGGGATGGTTGAAGTGCCATCAGCCGGCACGTCCTTCTGCTTCAGGACGAGCTGGAGGTTGTTCCGGGTCCAGAGGTAGGCCACGATGATGGCAACGAGGATGAGGATGAGGAGGGCCGGGAGGATGAGGCCGAGGGGGAGGCCACCGAATCCCCCACCCCCTCCGACGGTGACCGGCAGGGACTGGGCCCCCGCCTGGAATCCGTCCTTGGTGATCGTCACGTTCACCACGTAGCTGCCCTCGGCAGGAGCAATGAAGGTAGCAGGGAAGGTGCCGCTCCCATCCGTTGTTCCGGACGGCGGCGAGAGCGCACCTCCCTGGGTGGAGGAAAGAGCCACGCTCGCCCCCGGGACCGGAACATTGCCCGGCCCCATCACATGGATCAAGAGGTTCGCGGGTTTCCCCGGCTCAACAGGGCCCGTGAGCGGGCTGAAGCTGATGGAGAAGGCCTGTGGCGCGGGCGGGGGAGTGGCTGGTGGCGTTCCGGCAGGGGTTGGGGTTGGCGTGCTCGGCTGTGTGGTTGTTGTAGGAGGTGCGGTGGTTGTGGTGGTTGGAGGTGCCTCGGTTGTCGTCGTTGGAGGTGCGGTGGTTGTCGTTGTCGGAGGAGCAGTGGTTGTGGTGGGAGGGGGGGAAACTATGATTGTCTGGGGTGTAGCGTCCGTGGATATCGCTGGAATGGTTGGTGTGACCGAGGGATTTCCGTAGTCCGTCACCTTCAGGGTGACCGGATAGTTTCCCGGGTTTAAATAAGTGTGAGATGGTTTCACAACGGTTGCTGTGTTCTGGGCCGAGGTAGGATCCCCGAAATTCCAGGCATATGAGGCGATTCCATCTGAATCGGGATCACTAGAACCGCTGGCATCGAACGTGACTGTCACCGGCGCGGAACCGGCATTCAGGCCAGGATCCACTGTGAAGGTTGCAGTCGGGGCCTTGTTGTTCACAGTGACAGGAGTGGTTTTGCTGGTTGTTAGGTAATCACAGCCGGGACTGATTGTAGCACTCAGGGTGAATCTCATGGGCCCTGTAGCGGTGAACGTGGTGGAGTATGATCCGTCTGGTTGCGTCACTGCATTCGGGAAAGTGACCCCTGTTGTAGGGGGGCTCGCGGACATCGTAACGGTATACCCGGAAAAGGGTTTCAGGGATGAATTGACGACCGTCCCCGTGACAGAGATAGCAATGTTGGGGTCAGCACTCGCGGGTGCACTGATGGTGAGACTGACATAATCGCCTGAAGGAAATGTGGGGCAGTACGTCAACTTATAAATGTAATCTTTAAAAAGTGAAATGTCTGCGGCTTTTTCCGGGTTAATTATTTCCATTCGCGTCGAACCGGCCGGAAGCCCGTTCGACACAGCGGGGATGATGAAGAGGAGGATAACCAAGAGTGCGAATGTCCTGCAGAACCATTGAACCTGTGAACCTGTCCGACCAATGTTACCTTGCTTTCCCATCATGAGAGATACCACCTTGTACACCCATTTAATAAATCTGACCGGGTACATGGATTGAAATCCCCGACAGAATATAAACATTCCGAGATTTCTTTCCTCAGGCGTTCACCCATCCCCATCATGCCATGTTCATTCTTGCAGCAATACCCTCACGACTGTGGTATGGGCGGGAAAGAGCAGTTTCAGGGACTTCGCAATCGATATGGCGAAGAAACACGGTCCACCCACCACAACAGGAAGGACTTCACGGGAGAGCAATGGGAAGGAGCATCTCGCTCGTGCTTTCCCTGGCACTCCTCGTAGAGCCCACAGACGTTGGGGGGTGGGAGAGCAGATCTTATCGGGTTTCTTTCCCGATCAACCCGATCAAAACACAATATTTTTCACGGAATAGTCAGTCTCTCTCTTAATGGCCGCCTACCCACCGAACCCCGGACCCCTTCCCTCGAAAGACCTGTGCAACAAGGATGTACCCAACCCCATCAGGGGCAAAGGGCCCCTTGAAAAGGGGGATTCGAGGAAGGACCTCGTGGAGCAGCTCCAGAAGATGCTTGAGTTTCTCGAGTATTCCTGCGGCCCCCAGGGGGCAGACGGCATCTTCGGGGATAACACGCGAAAGGCGGTGCTGGAGTTCCAGAGTGAACATAAGGACTACGAGGAGAAAAACCTCAAGCAGGACGGGAAGGTCGGCCCGCGCACCTCCGATGCCCTCAACCGGTGCCTGGTCGGGAAGTGGTTTGCCAAGTGGCCCACGCCCAAGGAGTTCATCACCAAGGACAAGGATATCCGCGAGAAGTTCCTCCTCCTCACCATCACCCAGGAGGAGCTGAAGAAGGGTGAGTCGCTCGATACCACGCCCGAGAAAGAGGAAGAGGAGATAAAGAAAGCCAGGGTTGCAGTCGTAGATTATGTCTTTGAGGAGGTGACGCTCGGGATCGGCCTCACCCCTATGGAGAGGGACTGGCTCCCGGATGCAAGAAACAAGAGGATCAGGTTCACTGCCAGGATTTATGTCAAGAAGGAGGGGAAGTGGATCTACCCGGGAAAAAAGCGGCGGATCATCTTCCGGCTGGACAGCTCCCGGGAGATCGGGGTCTGCATGAACTACCCCCCCACGAAGGAGATCCCCTGCCGGAATAAGGCCGGTCAAACCATCCGGACCTATTCAGGTCCCTATGCCAGCACGAATCCAGACCTCTTCTTTGCAAACGATGACCCTGGCATGGCAGGGTATGTCTTCGACAAGGACCTTAAGGACGATGCAAATCCTACCTGTCCTACAACCATCATCTCCGAAAATGACAACCCGGCCCACGAGCACCATTACCAGATCGCAAAGACCGGAGACATGCTCACAGAAGCCACAGTAATCGTGCGCTGCGAGGACTTTGGAGCTTATGGTTACCTTGAGGCCTTCATCGATGATGGAAAGGAGCTCCCGCCGCCCGCAGAAAGCGACCCCATGGCCTGGGACGCTCTGGAGGTCAGCGAGAAGAAGGTGAAGGTGAAGATCCCGTGGGATAAAAACGGAAACGATATCGCCGACAGCGCACCGCAGGATGATAACGGTGCTCCCCCTGACACGGATAACGACCGTTTCCCCACGGGGGATAATACCCCCGGGGACGGCCTCACGAACTTCGAGGAGTACAGGGGGTTTATCGTTGAGAGTGGGAACGGACACCAACACCTGCGGACCAATATCACGACGAAAGACATCTTCATCAGAGACCTTACAGGCGAGGGCGTGGGCTTTTTTACTCAGACCGGCCTTGCGATACACTTGATCCCAGGACCCGAATTCTACCATGGGGACTCTAGTATCAAACCCGAGGGTGGCCCGGATCCCGATACCCAGGTGATCAACTTCAACCAGAACCCCGACGACCTCAAGAAAGGGAAATGGCCCAAGTATGGTGGCAAGCAGCATGGCCTCCGGCTGGTAAAGGAGAAGATCCCTTCCCAGGATAATAAGTTTATAATAACAGGGAAAGCCTTCGGAGGGCCGGGAACACCGGGGAAGATCAACAGGGTGGCAATAAACCTGGAAGATCTCCGTACCAAATATCCCCCCGAACCCCCTTCCCAGATTGTCGACAGACTCAAAGCCCATGAACTCGGGCATGGGGTGAATATATGGCACCATGGAGAGACGAAACAATGTGCGATCCACACCACTGCCACGCAGTATGCCGAGAAACAGGGGGGTACATGCAGTGGCGATGTCAAATGCGTCATGCGGTACTGGGGTACATATTCCCAGTGGTGCCACCAGCATGGCAACCCGCCCTCCCATTGCTCGCATCCCATCGGTCTTGCGAATGATTCACCCGGTACTACCTACTGCACCGCAAGGGCAGGCACCGGATCAAACGTTGCAAGCGGCCATATCAATGAGGCATCTTCCAATGAGACCATAGGTCCCAAGATCCGCGGAAATTGCCGCTCCATGATCCGGTTGAAGGACTGGGAAAAGAAGGGCTGAACATGGAGGAAGATAGAAATAACCTGCCAGCGAGGATGGATGAGAACCCTTCCCAGGGAGAATCTGTATGAGTCCGGCTGCTGCACTTCCCTTCACTATCCAGGTAAGAGCCAATGATCAAACCGATCTCGATCTCCGCACGGGTGATTTCCTGATCCTCTCTGCAACCATCCTGAATGTCTCCGTCGTTCAGGACGGTTCGCACAACACCGGACTATCTCTTCAACTCGAGGATCTGAAGCAGAGGTATGAAGCTGGCGAGATGCCCGACGAGGTCTATCAGCACAAGGCGAAGGAGATAGAGCGGGGGATGATCCCCATCACCACCTTCCGGATCGGGGGTCCTGAGCGGTGGATCCGGTTCATCAGGTTTCAGGTTGCTTCAGGGGGGCCCTGGAGGGATGCTGAATGGCCCCTCCACCTCCTTCTGTACGAGCCTGAGGAGGAGACGGTGGAGTTCCCTCCGAACCAGAGCTGTTACGTGGAATATGGCCTGGACTCCGAGGAGGTGGCTGAACTCCCACGGGGAGAATATCAGGTGAGGGCGGCCCTGGAACTGACGGGAGGCTGGACTGTCACCTCTCCAGCCATCTCCCTGAGAATCTCAAAGGAATCTGTGAGCGCAGACGAGATGGCAACGAGGGATTCCTACGAACGGCAGGCCACCTATCTCCTCAAAAGGGGAAAATATCCAGAATCCCTCGGGATCCTGGGGGAGGGTTTGCGACGCTTTCCGGGCGACTTCGGCCTCCTGCAACTCCAGGGGGTTATCGAGGCACGAAGGGGGAATTATCGTGTTGCGCTCTCGGTATTTGAGCAAATTCTCGAAGAAGCAATCCATACCGTGCCACCTCCGGAAGAACCACCACAGGCGGTAATCCTCTGGATAAGCTGGCTGAAGGAGCAGATGAAAAAGGCTAAAGATACCCGTTGATAAACCGGGAGGTTTCAGGAATCTGGCCTTGAGGGTCCGCCCTCACAACGATTTCGTATAGTATAACCGCCATTTCTTCTGTTACCGGCTGCCCTTTGAGCGAATTCTGGAGTATGCGGGGGAAGGGTTTCCATGAGTGAATGAATTCAGTATATTACCATAGCGAATGAAAACCAAAATCTTTTCATTTCGCTGATAGAGAGTTACCTGATGGCCACCTACCCACCGAACCCCGGGCCACTCCCTTCGAAAGACCTGTGCAACAAGGGCGTACCCAACCCCATCACGGGCGACGGGCCCCTTGAAAAGGGTGATTCGAGGAAGGACCTGGTGGAGCAGCTCCAGAAGATGCTCGAGTTCCTCGAGTATTCCTGCGGCCCCCAGGGGGCAGACGGCATATTCGGGGATAACACGCGAAAGGCGGTGCTGAAGTTCCAGAGTGAGCACCAGGAATACGAGGGGAAGGGCCTGAAACAGGACGGGAAGGTGGGCCCGCGCACCTCCGATGCCCTCAACCGGTGCCTGGTCGGGAAATGGTTCGGGAAGTGGCTGACGCCCAAGGAGTTCATCACCAAGGACAAGGATATCCGCGAGAAGTTCCTCCTCCTCACCATCACCCAGGAGGAGCTGAAGAAGGGCGAGGCGCTCGATACCACGCCAGAGAAAGAGGCGGAGGAGATCAAGAAAGCCCGGGTTGCAATAGTGGATTATGTCTTTGAGGAGGTGACGCTCGGGATCGACCTCACCACGACGGACCCTGCCTGGCTTCCCGATGCACGGAATGGAAGGATACGATTCACCGCCCGGATCTATGCCCTGAAAGAGGGCACATGGACCTATCCGGCAAAGAAGAGGAGGATCACCTTTGAACTGGACCGGGTCTCCCGGCATCCCGGTGTCTGCATGAACTATCCCCCGAACAGGGAAGCCCTCTGCAAACCTGGAGTGACCCACACGAGTCCTCTTGCCAACGAAAACCCCGATCTCTTCTTTGCAGATGATGATCCGGCGATGGCCGGTTTTACCTTTGAGAATGATGTCACAGACACGAGCGAGGTTCGGAGATGTCCGGTGGCCATTATTACCCTGGAGAGTGATAACCCGCCCCACAGCCACCATTACCAGAAGGCAACCACAAGCGATCTGGTCTCGGAAGCAATGGTGGTGGTCAGGTGCGAGGACTTCGGTGCCTTCGGGTACCTCAAGGCGAGCGCCAAGGATTGCCAGACCCTTCTCCCGAGAAAAGAGGGTACACCCGTGAGCGGAAAGACTGGCGAGAATACCGTGAAGATCCCCTGGGATGAGAACGGGAATGACATCGCTGATGCTGCACCGCAGGACAAGAAAAACGGGGTTACGGCTGCCCCTGACGTTGACGACGATGCCGATCCGGGGGGGGACGGGACGGCCGGGGACGGGCTTACCAACTTCGAGGAGTACAGGGGCTTCATTGTGAAATCGGGAGCCGGGCGGGCGCATATCCGGACCGATATCAACAAAAAGGATATTTTCATCCATGACAGGGATGGCCTCGCCTCGGGCTACTTTGGACAATCAGGCCTTGAGGTCCACCTGATTCCGGATGGAATGTTTTATAATGGCGATTCGACTGATAAGCCAGCCCCAGGGTGGCAGAGTGGAGATCCGACGCCGAGCCAGGGTCCGGATGATAAGACCCAGGTCATCAATTTCAACAAGACCAAGTACTCGAAGGGAGAGCAGCACGGCCTGAGGCTCGTGGAGGAAGCCGTTACAGGATTCTATGGACTCGGTTTCGGGGACTGGAGCAAGTACGCCGATACCAGCGCCAACCAGTGGATCCCGAAATACGTGAACCGGATAACCGTGAATAAGACGGACGTGATCAATACCGGCATTGCGCACAAGCTGGACCAGAACATCGGCCACGAACTGGGCCACGGGGTCCATATGCGGCACCATGGAGGTGGGAACTGCACCAATGCAACACACCCCGCCGGTAGCAACTACAACCCCAGGGGCGGGTTTACCAGCGGGAATACCACCTGTATCATGAGGTATGATAATTATGGGGCTGGCTGGTGCCATGACCACAATCCTGCAGGTGGTCCAATGGTCCACCATTCGCATGCCGTCGCATCGCCGGAAACAGTAGGAAGCGATTTCTGCACGACAAAAACGGCCAATGGGAACAATATTGTCGGGACCTGTCAGAATGATGCACGGGAAGGGGAATGTAAAAAACAGATCCGGGTGAAGGACTGGGAGTAGAGTGGGGAGATGTACATGGAGACGACCGCCATTCCATCGATAAGCGTGATATGCCGGGCCAACGGGCAGGCCGGGACGGTTCTTTACCGGGATGAACCTCTTGCCCTGAGTGTCACCATCCTGAATATGGATGCCGTGACCCGCGGCCCCCACAACATGGCACTCATGAGCGATCGGAGAGATCTTGAAGGGAAGTTCAAGGGAGGGCTCCTCTCGGAAGAGAGGTATCGCAGTGAGCTGAAAGCCATCGATGAGAAGACCGAGAAATTTCTCGTACTCCGTTTCGGGAGCCCCGAGGGATGGACGCACTTCATCGGCTTCTCGCAACTTTCGGCAGAGAATTGGGTTGCCCTGCCCTGGCCCCTGAAGATCATGGGATACGATCCGACGACGGAATATGCCATGCTTGACGAGACGAACCGGTGCTTCATCGAATTCGGCCTTGATCCTGCAGATGGAGCTCAGGTGGATCCGGCTGAGTACCACGTCAGGGCTGAGGTCGAGATCCTTCCAGGCACCATTGTTGTATCAGATCCGGTCGTCGTGGCAGTGACCGGCGAACCGGTTCCGGCAAAGGATCGGGTGTCTGAGGAGTATTTCTACAGCCATGGATACTACTGGAAGAAGAGGGGGCGGTACAATGAAGCCCTTGAGTACGCACGCGAAGGCCTGTCGCATTTCCCCGGTTCCGTCCGGCTGCTGATGCTCCTCGGCGATATCGAGGACGGGAGAAAGAATACCTCCGCGGCCCTCAAGGCCTATGAAGCAGCCCTCGGGGAGTTACAGAAGGCGGCAGGCCAGGTGCCTCACCCTCCGGATGCCCTCGTCTACCGCATTACCCGGCTAAGGAGCCGCCTCAGGGAGTGATGTGCCCGGATAGCACGGCATGGGGGGAGCGAATGACCCATTCGGGGATTCAAAGGCATTCCAGCCCATCCAGGCCTTTTCGCAGAATCCCTTCGCTCATTGAAGGCCCGGGACGGCCCGCCCCATTCCTTCAGGAGCAGCCCTGTTTTTTCAGACCAGGGTGATCTTCACCTCATTCTTCGGCTTGAGGGTGCCGATCTTTCCCGATGCATCCGTCTCCTTGGCCTCAGCCTCCTTCCCGTCAACTGATACCGTGCAGGATACGCCGCTCAGAGGGGCATGGTCAGCGTCAAGGATCTCGATGGTGAACGCAGGGGGGTAGATATCCGCAACCTTGATCTCCTTCTTCTCCCCCGAACCGCCGGGAGAGGACCCACTACCAGGCATAGTAGAGGCTCTACCTCCCTGTTCATAATTCCAGCGGAATTGGGATCAGAGGCTGGCTGGATCTGCGTGCATGGCAGGAAAAGCCATGGGCTGTAAAATCATGGAGGGGGTGCTCCCTGCACCCGGCTCCATAGTTCTCCTTTTACCCGATGTTTATGATGAAGTAGCCGAGGAGGAGCGGTATGAAGACGATGCCCCAGACCAGCTTGCTCCACCTGAAAACCCCCTCGCCATCAAGCGGCTTGATGGGGAGCAGGGGGAAGAGGCAGGAGAGGAGGTTCATGGAGAAGCCGATGGACCCGGCCGTGGCAATATAGCCGCCAAAGGACTTCAGCGGGAGGCAGAGGAAGGCGCAGAGAAGGCTTGCAAGGGGCCCGGCGAGCATCATAAGCCCCTCGTGCCACTTCTCGGGTGATTCCTCGCTCCGGATGACCGTGAGCGATGGCTGGGCAAAGACATTCCCGAAGAGCCAGGCCGTGAGGAACATCACCACCGTCCCTATCCCCCAGAACTGGAGTTCCGAATCGCTTCCGTACCTGCGCGCAACCGACCAGTGGGCTATCTCATGGATGAAGGTGGTCAGGCCGCCCACGAGGACGAAGATCACGAGGATGACGGGATCAAAGGCCCCCCGGTCGGCAAAGAAGAAGGCGAATCCGAGCAGAAATGCCCCGAGGAGAACTACAGCGAATTCGATACCCGAGAATCCAAGGATGGTACTCGCCTTCATCCCTGAATAGACGTTGAGCCTTCCGGACTTGACGCGATCCTGAAGGGTCTCGGTGGACTGCTGGCCGATGAGGTTGTAGAGGTAGTTGATGAGCTTGGAGAACCAGGTCGAGAGGGCCTGTCCCCCGCCGGCCAGGGCTGCCGCCGAGACCGCAGTCCCTGTTGCAACGGCTGCAACCGGGATCACCTGCGGCGGCAGGATGGGCATGACCGGGAGGTTCTTCTCCTGGCTGCACTGGATCAGGGGCGGTGGCGGGGGCTCGGTGCGCCTTCCCGTGAGGGTGTACGAGACCGGGTGGATCACCGGCGTCTGGTGCTCCCGTATGGTCGAGCCATCGGGAAAGACGATGGTGACATCGGCAAGGAGGCGGTATGAGACGACTGAACTGGAGGAGAGCCCCCCGAAGAGCGAGGCAAAATTCACCTCAGGTATCTGGAACCGGTCCCCCTGCACGTCAGCAAACCGGAGAATTGTCAGCCGTCCGCCGCCAGTTCCCGTGCAGGCCAGATGCACTTCCTTGCCCAGCACCCGGCTGAGATGCCCCTCGAGATTGTTCTGGAAATTCTTCACCTCAGAGACCAGTCCCAGGGACTCGAAGAAACCCGCCTGGTACGTCAGGGTGACCGTGGCATCCCCCTTGCCATTCAGCTCGATGTAGATCTGCTGGAGGTCGAGGGCTGAGGCCGGCATAATGAAGAGAGAGGAAAGAACGAGCATGAGGAGAAGGATCAGGTGACCTTTCATACCTGATTCGTTTAGGAGAGAGGAGAAAAAGATTATTATCTGTGTCAGTGTGCCTGAGGACTGCTGCGGCCCAGAATACATCACAGATAGAAAAATATTCTCCGCCGTCACTTTAGCATGAAGCAGGGCCAGACGCCGTGCTCATACCACGATCGCTTCATTATCTATCTCACGTACCTCCTGAACCACAGAGGGGATGAGGACAGGTCTCGGGGTTAGAACGAAAATTATGTAAATATGTATAAAACAGGGCTGGATGATGGGAAATTATCCTGTTGGATATCGGGTACCTGTATCTTGACCGGTGCAGGCATACTCATCAGCAGCTCCCGGGAGTTGCCTACAGTCCCGCCATCTTGCGTGCCTCCTGGACCGTATTCTTTGCAGCGGCATAGGCCTTCTTGACCTCCTCCATCTTCACCCCGATCTCCTTTTTGACCTGATTCACCTCCTTCTGGGCCTTCAGGAACTCCTCCTCCGCCTCCTTCCTGATCTTCTTTGCGAGAGCCAGCTGCTCGTCGATCTGCTGGTTCACCTTCTCCTCGAGCTCGCGCGCGCTCTTCTCCAGGGGCTTGATCTGGTCCTCGATCTTCTTCTCTGCCTCCTCGAGCTGCTTCTTCAGCTCCTCGTACTTCTTCTCTGCCTCCTTGACCTTCTCCTCCCCTTCCTTGATCTTCCCCCCGACCTCCTTCTCGATCTTATCCGCCTCCTCCTTCACCTTCTTCTCCATGTCTTCGAGTTTCTTCTCCGCCTCCTTTGCCTCGCCCTCCACCTTCTTCTCTGCCTCCTCTGCCTCCTTCCCTATCTCCTTGCCCTTATCCTCGAGTTCCTTGACCTTCCCCTCCAGCTGCTTCTTCTTCTCCTCGGCCTCCTTCCTGATCTTGTCTGCCGCTTCCCCGGCCTTCTTCTCGCCTTCCTTGAACTTCTCCTCTGCGGCCTTCACCTCTTTCTCAAGGGATTCGGCTTTTTTCACAGCCTCGTCCTTCTCGGATTCGAGCTTCCTGATCCCCTCTTCAAGGGGAGCCCGGGCAGGGCCTGCAGCGCCCGCAAGCTCGTTCTTCTTCTGCTCGATCTCCCGCTTCTTCTCCTCGGCCTTGCGTTTCCACTCCTCCAACTCACCTTTCCACCCGTCGGCCTTCCCCTTGAGGTCCGCAAGCTCGCGGCGCACATCGTCCGCTGCTGCCTGAGCCTTTGTTTCCGCCTCCCGGACGAGCTTCTCCCCCTCGCCCTTCATCTTCTCGGCCTCACCGAGTACATCGCGGACCTGCCTCTCGACCTTTGCCTTCTGGTCCTTGAGCCAGGCCTTCCCCTCCTCCATCTTGGCCTTTACCTTTTCGATCTCGGCTTCTGCCTTCTTCCGGATCTCTTTGATCTTGTCTTCAACGGATTTGATGGCCTTCTCAACCTCTGCCTTGTACTTCTTTGCCTCCTCCTCGACCTTCTCGAGCTCCTTCATCGCCTCTGCCTTGAACTCCTCGAACTGGGCCCTGGCCTCTGCAATGGCGTCAAATATCTCCTTCTTCTTCTCCTCGAGTTCCTTGCGGAGCTCCTCTGCCTTGTCGATGGCTTCCTGGGCTGCCTCAAGCGCTGCATTCTTCACATCCTCTGCAGCTTTCACCATCTCCTCGGCCTTCTGCATGAGCTCGTTGATCAGCTTGTTGACTTCGGCGAGGATCTCGTCGAGGCCGGCCATGCCCTCCTCGATGCCGTCCAGCAGCTCGAGGCGAAGGCTCTCGAGCTCCCCCTGAGCTCCAGCGAGCATGTCCTCCAGCGGCGAGGGGGGTTTTGGCAGTGCCGGAGCTTCGGCACTGATGAGGGGCGGCTCCCCGGGCGATACAGAGACCTTCTTCTCCCAGCCGATGGTGGTGATGAACCCCTCGGCCTTCTCGATCAGGTGGGTGAGCCGGATCACCTTGAACTCGCCGTTCATCCGTTCGTCCGGCATCTCCTTGATCTCGAGGGTATCGCCGAGGGAGATGGAGGCGTTGCCCACGACCTTGAGGGTGCCCCGCAGCGGGGTGAGCAGGGACTCGAGGTATGCGGCAGCGGCCTTATTGGCAGAATCCTGGTCCTTGATGGAGGAATCATCGATGACGATCACCCGTGAACCGCTTCCGATGGTCCCCTCCACAACGTTCTTGGTCTTCTGGTGCGTTGTACTCCCGCCCTTGAAGGAGGAGGGGCTCTCCCCGCGCACCTTGACGGTGACATCCGGCTGGACGGGGGCCTGGACCTCGGCATGAATGATGTCCCTGCCATGCTTGAAGGGCTTCGGTTTCCCCCGCGAGTACTTCTTGAAGACCAGCCGCCCGTCACCGGTCATGAAGAGATCGCACCCGGTCCTCAGGGCAAGGTCCCGGAGATGGGTATAGGCATTCTTTCCCGAGCTCACGGCATAGCTGGGAAAGGAGATCCCCTCGTCCACGTCCTTGACCGTGAGATGTGCCTTCAGGGCAAGGTCCTTTAGTATGGCGCCGACGCTCTGGCTCTCGTAGAGCTGGTTCACGCGAAGCGCGGTGAGGAAGGATATGCCCCCGAGGCCAAAGACGAGCACCTTATCGACCTTTGACTCGACGGTGTCCACCGTGCCGGTCACCACCCGGGAATTGGTGCCTGCATACCCGAGCTCCACGACGACCGGATCCCCGTTCTTGAGTTTCCCCGCCCGGGTGCCGGGCTTCAGGGCGATCTTGAAGCTGTCTGCAGGGGTGTACATGTCGAGATCAATGGAGAGGGTGAGGAGATCCTGGTTGTCTGTATCAAAGACCTCTGATCCGATGGTTATCTTGTAGGTGATCTGCCTCATCCTGATCCCTGTTCCTCATGCTTGCTTCGGATATCCCTGCATGGCATCGGACAGAAACGCCTGCACGTTCCCTCACGCCCGTTGTGGAGGGTCATGTGCCGGATCCCGTGCCGGCGCCCGTTCCGCCCCCGGAACCGCCGGAGGTTGACCCGGCGATCTCGACTTTCTTTAAGATCCCCTCGTAACCCGGCTCGTCGACCATGACCTCGTATTTGCCCGGTTTCACGTCTTCCTGGCGGTATATCCCCTCCTCGTCTGTCGTCACCTGCATCTCGCCCTCGTCTCCGGTGATCTTCACCTTGAGGCCCGATTTGGGATTTCCATCCTCGTCAAGGACCTTCCCGACGATCTGGTTGATGGTCGCGGCGGTCTCCTCGGCCGTCTGCTCTGCCCACTTTTGTGCCTGGGCATTCTGGGAGGGCGGAGCAACCGGTTCGGGGGGTGGCTCACGGTACTCCCGGAGCACGAGGGCGTACTCGTACTTGTTGGGCTCGCCTGCGTTCTCCACGACGCGGAACTCCTCGATGAGCACCTTGGTCACGTCGGACATTCCCGTGATGTCGGAGTTGAAGGTGCACGCGGTGCCCTCCTTGAACTTCTGCCTGATGCGGGTCAGGTCCTCCCGCACTCCCGCTCCATGGAAGGACCCCTCAAAAGAGATCTTCACCGGTGCCCTCCCGAGGTTCTGGAAGAGGTTGCCTTCAAGGCCCGGAACCTGATGCTCGACGAGGATGCGCCGGTCCGCGGTGGTGATGGTCTTTATCTGCCGCACCTGCACGGCCCCCTTCGTCGGATCCTCGGTCTTTGTGACGAGGACGAGTTTGATGCCTTCGAGTTCTATCTCCACAGCGTTCCTCCGTACCGTTTCAGTTCTTCTGAGAGTATGGTCCCGATCTTCTCCCCGAGTTCCCGGAGTTCCCTGTCGGTATCATGGCCCTTCACGCTCACCTCAATCTGGAAGGTATTGGCAATGGAGATTTCGTTTTTGGCCGGGGGTGGTGGTGAGGCCCCCCCAAAGGCAAGGCTGATGTTCTGCCCGAGAGGGGCGACCGGGGCCTGGAACGATGGCGGTATCAAGGGCCCTCCGCCCCCCATCGGCGGGATAGTGAGCGCGAGGGGTTCGAGTACCGAGGATATGGCCTTCATGGTTCCTGCATTGGCCGGCATGAGGGAGACCATGCGCTCAAAGGGGAGCCCGGGGAGTATCTCCCGGGCCATGGGCCATGGAACCGGGAAGGTGGCTCCTGCCTCGCCTCCTCCCCCCGGTGAGATAAAGCCGAAGGGGAAGCTGGCTGCAACGATCTCTGCAGCAGCGACAGGAGGGATCCAGTCCATCCAGGGCCACGCTGCAGGCAGCCCGGCCCCGGTGCCGGCCTCGTACGGTGCCTGGAAGGCCCCAGGTACTGCCAGCGGAACGCCGGCCGCTGCCGCACCGCCATAGCTCCTGATGAAGGGGCTCAGGTGATCCATGAAACCGGATACCATGGAGCGGGAGGCAGCAAGACCCCCGAGTGCATGCATGAGCCCTGAAGCTGCAGGGGGCTGAGGTACCGGCCATGCAGGGGGTTCAATGGATGGTGCCCCCCGGGAAGGCGGTGAGATCCCCGGCCCTGTCGCTCCCGGGACAGATTGCCTGAGAAGAGGGGCAAAGTGAGGGATCTCGATGATGGGTCTCAGGGCGGCAGGATGAGAGACCGGCGGGGGCGGTATCGGCGCCTCTGCTCCTCGTTCCAGACCGGGGAGCATCGGGGTGAGAGCAGGGATTATCCGGGCCTCCTCCTGGAATGCACCTGCCGACTCGTGGATCAGGCTCGTGATCTGGTGGAACAGCGCGATCTGGGCAGCAACAGGTGAGGATTGGAGAAGCTCTCGCTGCAGGACCTGGAGCCCCGCGACTGCCGGAGATACTTCCATGGGATGCCCAGGCACCATGGAAGAGAACTGGGGAGAGAGGGCTTCGGGAGTGAACACCCGCGGCATCTCTATGGTGCGCTCGGTTACCGTCCGGAGGAACTGACGCTGGAGTGCTATCGCTCCTGCAACCTGGTGTGATGGTGCCATTATCTTCCCATAGTCCGGAGGTCCAGGTGGCCGCACCTCGCCTGCATTCACCATCTCCCGGATTATGCGCTGGGAACTAGTGACCATCCGAAGGACGCCGGGGAGGTCGGTCGGGGCATAGGGAGGAGCCCCGTATTCAGGGAATTCCTTCCCGGTATCCGGGTAGTGCAGAGAGACCCTCTCCGTGATTTCCTGCGATAAGCCCGTTACCGCCTCTGGAAGGGATTGGATAATCCGGTCCTGGAGGACGCCGACCTCCTGGATGGGCGGGACCGGTCTTCGCTCCGGCCATGGGTATCCGGCCAGGCCCGCCTCGCCTTCCCCGCGCTCACCCTCTTTCAATCCGCTATAAAGGGCATTGAGGAGGAGAGAGGCAGAGAGTATCTGCGGCGGTGCAGCGGGTAGTCCGGATAGGGGATGCAGTCGGGAGGGTGCCTCCAGGGGAGTGGCGAACCGCGGTTCGCTGAAGGGCAACACCCCGCGGTCAGGAGGGGAGATGAAGGGAAGAGGTGCGGTGCCTATGATCTTCTGAAGGGTAAGGACTTCGCGGATCGTGGAGTCCCGTTCCAGGAGGGACGCGAGGGAGATGGTCACGGGAATGAACGGGGTGATTGCCTGGAGGATTGGGAGGAGCGGTTGCGGCTCCCTCTCGTGAGGCACGGCCTGCTCCTCCTTCCCCTCGGGCGGGATCTCGAGGCCTGTCCAGAGGAGGATAAGACGGGCGATCTCCCGATCAAGGTCAAGGGCTACCTGGTACAGAAGTTCAAGGGTTCCCTGGATATGCTGGATCTCCTTCACAGCGGGTGCAAGCGCCCGCTGCACCCCTGCATCCAGGGCCTCTGCCACCCGGATAAGGGCCTCCAGATCCATCACAGAACCTCGGACCTCCCCGCCGAAGCCGCCTCACTCTTCTTCCATATCGTCGGTGAAGATGATCTTTGTCACTCCCGGTTCGGTCTCCCTCGACGCTGCAACTGCCTCGAGCCTGTGGTTCAGCGCCGCAACCAGAAAATTGATCTGGGGCCGGGTGAGGTCGGAGGGCGATGCCGCAAGCTTGTACCCGTAGTCCAGGCAGAGCACCGCGAGTTCCTGCCCCTCAGGCGATCCGGCGAACCGCTTTACCTGCGCTCTTTTTTTTTAGCAGCCGCCTCAGTCGTGATGCCCGAGAGCTCGAGGATCTTGGTGCCGATGAACTCGGGAACGCCGAATTTCATCTCGCCCACCTCTTCAATGGTGAGCTTCGGCTCCACCATGCCCATGGAGACCGCGAGCCGCAGCGCCTGGAAGTTCTTGGTGAGGTCGATCCTTCCTGTATCGGGAGTCCCTGCAGGGGTGAGGGGGATGGACCCGATCAGCCCGAGCACCTCGGTGAGTTCGCCGTCGGTGAGGGGGCGGATTTCCACGTCAGAGCCGTACTGCTCCACGTGGAGGGTCTCGTGGGCCTCTTTCCCCTTCAGGATGTCCTGCTTGGTGAGCTTCTTCATTCAGGTGATACACCTTACGCCGTCTCTTCGATGGTTGTTGCCGAGAACGTGTAGACGGCAATTGCTACCCCGTTCACGTCCATGGTGAGCTCGCGGTGGTCGATACAGCATTCTTTGAAATTGGCTGTCAATTTATCAGGTGCTCCTGAGTTCCGCACCAATTGCACCGACAAGTCGAAGGAAGCATCCTTCGGGATCACCCCGAAAAACTTCTCGTCGAGTTCATTACTGGAGGACTTGATCCGGATTTTACCTGTGATCTCCAGCATGCCGAAGTTAAATCCCCCGCGCTCCTGGGTCCCAAACCCTGGTACATCTGTCCTGTTGCGGTTCACCTTCCACTCGATTGACTGGACCCCGCTTATATCAGTGCCTCCAATGTTTACTTTACTGTCGTTTGCAGAATAAAACTGGACTGCCATCTTCTCTCACCTCCTTACGCCTCGACCTTGATGGTCGCATAGATGTAGTCCATCGCGCGCACGGGCCGGACGGCCATATCGACACGCACGATCCCCTGGGAAAAGTCCATCTGGGAGCTGTAGACGTCCAGCAGGAAGGATGGCTCAGTCCCGTCGGTGCTCGGCACAATGGAACCTTCTTTTTCCATTCCTGACAGGAACCCTGAAAGGGTCCCTTTGAGTGCGGTCCTCCCGGATTCGTTGTTCAGGGTGCCGATGAAGAGGTCGCTGATGTTCTTCACGCCCCGCACCGAGTGGTCCGCGATCCGGGTCACGCTTATCTGTTCCTTGGATGTCGAGATCCCCTTCAGGACGATGATGCCCCGGCCCTTCTGGGCGTCGAGCGGTATCACGCCTGCCTTCAGGAGCTCCATCTGCTCCGATGGCGTGTAGATCCGGTCAAGTTTTGCAATCCCGGAGAGGGGCTTGAACGTAGGAGATTCAAAGTAGGTCAGCCGGCTGACGACCCCTGCGACCGCTCCCAGGTAGCCAAAGGGTGCAACCAGCACGAACCGGTCACTGGCTATGTTGGTGGTCCGGTTGCAGATATCCTTTACACTCTCCCCCTTGGCAACGGTACCAAAACCGATTCGGTTCTTTGCCTCAATGGACACCTTCATGCAGTGCGCTTCGATCAGCGCGTGGATTGCCGGGTCGATCACATCGGGCGCGATGACGATGTCCACATCCGGCATGGTCTCGAGCATCTCGAGCCCTGCCTCGTAGTCCTCCTTGGCGATCACACCCAGTGTCCCGCCGGAGAGCGCTGTTTCCACCTCAGCAGGGTTGTTCCCGGGGAACTTGGCTGAGGATTTCAGGTCCTTTGCGGTGACCAGCGTGGAGTTGGCATTCAGGAACTTCACCAGGTTGTTCTCACTCTTCTTATCCATCACCAGGTTGTCCCAGATCTCCACGACATTGACGCCATCACCGATAAAGAGCTTCGCCGAATCCGGGGTTGAACCGGGCTCCACCTTCACCTTGATCCGGTTCCCCGGCTCACCCCCTGCACTTGCGGTGAGCTGAACCGTATCGGAGCCATCCTTACCCTTGAGGATGAGGGACGCCTTCTCTCCACCCTTTCCGCTCAGGGAAACAACAACAACTTCAAAGACCCCGTTCTGGAATGCCTGCTTGACGTCCCGCGTCATGGCAAACTGGTCACTGGATCCGAAGGCATTGGCGAATTCCCTGTAACTGGTGAGCGGGGTCGGCACGAGGGGATCCCCCTTCTCGGTTGCACCCATCATGCCAACGACTCCCGAAGGATTCAGCTGCCCCGGGACAATCTCCTTTATCACCTTGATCTCTACTCCAGGAATAACTCTTGCCATTGACTCACCCCGTAAACTTTTTAGAGGAGAATTTACTGTACCAGTAAATCCCCTTCCCTTGAGACTTTTCGGTGTCTCAACAAAAAGCCAATATCAGTATCTCCCGATTTAAAGATTTTGATTTATTCCAGACACCATTTTATTTTAGAATAATTTTAAAGCCAAATATCCCGTTTCTCTATCGACACCAGGGGTTCCCGGGAAGATGACAGGTCCATGGGAGGTGGATGAGGAAGGAAGCAAATGGTTGAGAGCTGAACCCTGCAAGGGATTTTCCCTTCAACCGGGAATATCTGCCACAATCAACCCATTTTATCATTCCAAACTTTTTTACCCATTCCCGACAGGTAGTGTATGGTACAGTGTCCCGGTAGGGAAGATGGCGAGTATGTCCACTTCCCTTCCCCAAAATAAGCCCATTTGTATTGTTTTTCATGAAAAGTTATATCAAATGAGAAATTCTTTTTAGCATCCAATATGCGTGTCCGGGCTCCCAGGTGCGATAACCGTGATGCCGTGCACCCATGATCCGGACCTATATCCGGCCAACCTGTGAGGATGGTAAAACGGAGGCAGGTGCCCATCGGGTGGTGGTGCCCAGGGTGCTGGAGTGTCGTGAAGGAAAAATGATCAGCATATCAACAGCGATGGTGAGCTATGGATTTCTTTGACTCGGCGTACAGGGGCACACCCCCCTGGGAAATCGGCCGGCCCCAGAAGGAGTTCGTTGAGCTGGTCCGGAGGGGAGAGATGTCAGGATCTGTACTTGACATTGGATGCGGGACCGGGGAGCATGCCCTCTTCTTTGCAGGGGAAGGGTATGAGGTGTGGGGGATCGACTCCGTCCCTCTCGCGATCGAGAAGGCAAGGGAGAAGGCTGCCGGGAGAGGACTCAAGGTGCATTTCCTTGTCCTGGACGCTCTGCACATGGCCGAGCTCATCCGGATGTTCGATACTGGGAGGGAAACTGCGAAGCAGGTTCCCGACCAGGAGAAAGCTGCGAAGCAGTTTTCGACCGCCACCGATTCAGGGCTCTTCCATACCCTGTCCGACGAAGACCGAACGGTCT